>JBDNDR010000152.1:0-5536 GCA_046718995.1 Fimbriimonadales bacterium | reverse complement strand
ACACCAGGCGCGTGGTGCCCACCGTGCGGGTCGGCAGGGGGCCATCGCCGCCACCTGCGTAGACAATCAGATGGAAGTAGGGGTGGGCTTGAGCAATCGTCTCCGCCTCCTGGGCACTGCCGTAGAAGAGCAGGATGCGCAGGTTGCCCTGAGCCTCTATCTGGGTGCGTAGGGTGTTCAGTGTGCTGAGCGGCGAAAGCACCTGAAGTTGGGGATTGCGCTGGCGGATAGCGTCGGCATAGCGGTCGGAAATCAGCCCCACCACCAACACGCTTACGGGACGCCCCGCATGGCTCTTCTGCAAGAGCGTGAACGGCGCAAACACTGGGTTCCCATTCTCCTGCACATTCCCGCTGAGTATCGTGCCCTTGAACTGCGCTTGTAGGCTCTGGAGGTAGTCCAAGCCCAGTTTGTAGTCGTACTGTCCGAGGTTGAGGGCGTCGTAGTCCATCTGGTTGAGCATCTCGATGAGCGTTTCCGCCTTCAGTTCGTCTTGGCGGTTCTGCGCTTTGGTGAGGTCGCCGTTTTCTAAGCGCACCAGCTGATACTCTTTAGCGAGCTGTTTGAGCGCCGTGCCTCGGCGTGGGATGCCACCCACCATCGGCTTCGCACAGCCGCATGGGGTGAGGTAGCCGTTGATTTCAGAACCGAACACTACCCCCAGCGGGAGCGCAACCGACGCAGTTTCTGGACGATAGAACCCCAACGACACCAACACCAGTAGCGGAAACCCGAACCACAGAACCAGACGCCTCATCGTTGACCTCGGTACTATTGTAGCACAGTTCGGCAGGAAATCGGCACACCAGCCCGAACCCAAGAGGCGAAATGCGACAGTTAGGATTTCTTGGGCTGTGCTTATTGCTGACAGTGGGATGGGGCGACATCTCGTTCAGCGGTTCCTCCAGCGCGGGGATGGGCGGAGCGGGTATCGCCGTGTTGCGTCGCCCGGAGCGTCAAGCCTCGCTGAACCCTGCTGCGGTCGCCTATGTCAAAAGCTTTCGGATTGGCGCAGGGAGCATCGATACTTCTGCACGGGGCGCATCGCTCAGAACCCTGATTGACGACTTGGATGTGGGTTCAGGCAGTGCGGCGGACTTAGCGACCACCGCCTCGCTCCTGCGCAAGTTCGCTCGTCGCGATACGCAACTGGTGCTCACGGGCGACCTGGGGCTGTTCGCCAACGGGTTCGGGATTTCAGTGGGTGGGCTTCTGGATGCGCGCCTTTTGCCAAACGAAGCGTTGCGCACATGGGCACGCACGGACGGCAACCCTGCCACCATTCCCAACACTGCGCGCGGCGACCTCATTGCGGTGAGCGCGTTCAGCCTGCCCGATGTGACGGCGGGCGTGCGCTTCACTGCCGATGACGGGGAGCTGGCGGTCGGCGCGAAGATACGGTTCCTACGGTTCTACTACACGCACTACCTCGCACAAGGCGCTCAGCTGCAAGGCAACGCAGGGGTGCGCGCTCCCGAACTTCAGGGGCGCAACTACATAGAGCGCTCGGCAACGGGCATCGACCTCGGGTTCATCTGGCGCCCGGCGGGCAACGCCACCTACACGATTGCCGGCGTGATAGAGAACTTCGTGGAGCCGAATGTGCGCTTTGAAGCCACCGACCGAGACGGGCAGGTCTTCCGCTTCAAGCCGTTTGAGCGCACCTACCATCTCGGCGTCGCCTTTGACTTGGAGACGGGCACGCTGTTTGTGATGGATTTGGTGGACATCGGCAACAATGCGGGGCGTGGCGAAATTCGGGCTGGGGTTGAACAACGGTTCGGGCGGTTCGCCTTACGCACGGGCTATGCCTCGCGCACGGGCTGGACAGCAGGCGTGGGGTTGGGCGGTTTCAACCTCGCCTATTCCGAGCAGTTCCCTGTGGTGGTCTCGCGCACCCTCAAGTTCTAAGATGACACGATGACCTGCGAGATTGTAGCGGTCGGCACTGAACTCCTACTGGGTCAGATTGTGGATACCAACTCGGCGTACCTCTCGGCACGGCTCGCCGAAATCGGGGTCAGCCTCTACCGCCGAGCGACTGTGGGCGACAACCTGGAGCGGCTGGTGGCTACCCTGCACGAGGCGTGGAACCGTGCCGATGGGGTCATCACGATTGGTGGGCTGGGACCGACCGACGATGACCTGACCCGCGAGGCAATCGCTCAAGTGCTGGGCGAGTCGCTGGTGATGGACGAGGAGCAGGCGGAGCATATCCGAAGGTTCTTTGAGGCGCGCGGGCGCGAAGCAACTCCTCGCCAACTCCGTCAAGCGATGCGCCCTCTCAGCGCGAAACCCATCCCCAACCCGAACGGCACGGCGCCCGGTCTGCATGTCGAAAAAGCGGGCAAGGTGCTGTTTGCCCTGCCCGGTCCGCCCAACGAGTTTATCCCGATGGTACAAAACTATGTGTTGCCCGCACTGGGCGCACGCACGGGTGGGCGCGTGATTCGCTCGCGTGTGCTGAGATTGTGCGGAATCGGCGAATCGGACGCCGAAGTCCAACTCCAAGACCTGATTCTCAGCGAGAACCCGACATTAGCCCCGCTGGCGAAGCTGGGCGAGGTACATTTCCGCATCACCGCCCGTGCCGAGAACGCCACCGAAGCCAACCAGATGATTGCCGAGATGGAACGCCAAGTACGCGAGCGGCTGGGCACCTACATTTTCGGTACCGATGAAACCACCCTGGAACAGGCGGTGGTGGAACTGCTGATGCAGAACCGCCAAACCGTTGCCGTCGCTGAGTCGTGTACGGGCGGGCTATTGGGCAACCGCATCACCGATGTGCCGGGCAGTTCGGAGGTGTTCGTGGGCGGCATCATCGCCTATAGCAACGCGGTCAAACAGGCAGAACTGGGCGTGCCTGCGGAGGTGTTGGCAACCGTCGGCGCGGTGAGCGAAGCGACCGCCAAAGCGATGGCGGAGGGTGTGCGCCAACGGCTCGGAAGCCACTGGGGAGTCGGCATCACCGGCATCGCAGGTCCTGGCGGTGCCACGCCCGACAAGCCCGTGGGACTGGTCTATGTGGCACTCAGCGACCCGAACGTGACGGTGGTGCGACATCAGCAGTTCATCGGTGACCGAACGACAGTCAAGTGGCGTTCGGCGCAGTATGCTCTCTGGCTCCTCTATCGGGGGGTGCGCAACGGCGGATGCGACTCTTTATTGCGGTTTTGATTTCGCCTGAACTGATGCACACGCTGGCGAAGGCACAAGCGCGCCTCCAGCGTGAGCTCAACCACCCCAGCCTGCGGTGGGTGGCACCCGAAAACTTCCACATCACCCTGCTCTTTCTGGGCGAGCAGGAAGAGGAACGGCTCCCTGCTATCCAGTCGGTGATTCAGTCGGTGAGCCAGCAGGTGGAGCCGTTTGACTGGAGCCTGCATGGGTTGGGTGTGTTCCCCACATGGAACCGTCCCAGCGTTTTGTGGGCGGGTGTTCAGGAGGGCACTCAGCCCTTGAGCCAGCTGGCACGCTTGCTGGCAGAGGGGCTGTCCGACGAGCCATCGGACAAACCGTTCCATCCCCACATCACTCTGGCTCGTATCAAGGGTGAGGGGCTGGCACGTCATCGAGACGGCGATTTCCTGCTCCGGCTCCAGCGCACCGCCGAAGCGCTCGGACGCACGCTTCGGGGAACCGACCACACCGCCCACCTCAGCCTGATGCTCAGCGAACTGACACCCAAAGGTTCTCGCTACACCGAGTTGGAACGGTTCGCACTGAGGACACCCCCCACTCCTTAGGAACTCCACATCCAGCTAAATCAGGCTCACTGCCAATAGCCACGATTCGAGGCAGTCGGGCACATCCCGAATGGAGGTAAGCAAGGGGTGGTCGGGATAGACGCTTAGCAGGGTCTGCCACGCTGTACGGTAGTCGCCGTACGCATAGGCGCGCAGGGCGTCGGAGAGTTCAGGATGCTCGCGCAGGTGCGGTGCTAAGAGTCGCTCCAGCATGCGGTCGCGCCCCATCTCGTCGGCGGTCAGGAGGGCGTAGAGCCGTTCGTATTGCCCTGCCAAGCGTGCGATGCTGAGCGCCACCTGTTGACGGGCAAGCGGCGATTCGACCCGCGCCATCGTCTGCGCCAGTAAGGGCAAGTCGCCCAGTGTGCCGTGTTGTGCTAAGGCGCGCGCCAAGTTGGTCAGCACGGCAGGGTCCGACTCGTTGCGTAGGTGGGCGCGTAGCACCGGTGCCAGCTGAGGGTCGGCTGGGAACTGCGCCAACGCGTTGGCACAGTCGGCACGCACCGTTGTATGGGGCGATTCGAGCCAAGGCAGCAACCCCTCCGAATGCAGGGTGTCGCTCAGCAGGTTCGGGTCTGAGACTCGGCTGAGTGTCGACTCAATCGCTTCCAGCAGGCTGGACTGCTCCAGCGGTCCGGGCGCGTGGGCAAGCCGTTCCAGCAGAGGGGGCAGGGCGCGCGGGTCAGCAATCTGACGCAACGCCTGAATCGCCGACATACGCACCTCGATCTGGGGATGTTCGACAAGCTGAACCAGTTCGGGTACCGCTTCGGGACTGCCGATTTTGCCGAGCGCCTCGGCGCACTCCAATAGGATGTTGCTGGCAGGGTCTTGCATCGCACGCAGGAGTGCAGGCACCGCTCGCGCATCGCCAATCTCGCCGAGGGCACGCGCCGCCTCGCGACGCACCTCCAACACCGGGTCGTTCAGGGCGCTGACCAGCTCTTCCACTGCCAGCGGGGTTCGCTCCTGCGCCAGTGTGCGGATGGCTTGCAAGCGGGTCGCCTCGTCCGAATGGCGGCGCAGTTGACGCATCGCTCGCCACCCACGCGGACGCACCGACGAACGCAACTGCGCAATCACATAGCCCGCTGAGCGTCCCTCTGGCTCATGAATCCCGCGCAACCACGGAAAGGCGAGTAAACGGAAGGTGGACGCACAAGCGAATAGGATGAAGAAGCGGGTTGGGTCGGCGACATAGGGCTTGAGAAACTCCATCAACGCACCACTGCTGAACGCGGCGATTCCGCCCATCACCGCCACGACCGTAGAGAGCGCTCCCATATAGACCGCACGCTGTTGCTGGGGGGCGACCGCCACATTCAGGTTGAACTGGGTTAAACCAACGCCTGCCCAGAGCGAGCCTGCGAACACCTGAATCAGCATAATCACGCCCACACTCCACAGATAACGCTCTGGGTCGGTCAGGAACCACAGATAGGGCAGGAAGGTTACCCCGCCCAGCGAGAGGATGAGCAGGGGCTTATTGCCGAACTTGTCCGCCAGATAGCCCCACACCGGCATCGCCAAACTGCTGAACAGCGCTGCCACCAGCCCCGTCACCTGCACCATCAGGTAGGGCATCTTGATTTGCTCCAGCATATAGACGGTGAAGAACTGCCCTGCGAACATCTGCCCGAACACGAGGAACGAATTGAAGCCGAGCAGGAGACGGAAGTTGCGCGCGCGGAACGGCTCACGGTAGAAGTCGAGCATTCCCTTCAGCCCGCGCGCCACCGCAGGCGTGCGAGGGGGTTCGGGCATACGGCTCAGTGCCCAAAGCGACG
>JBDNDR010000151.1:0-5574 GCA_046718995.1 Fimbriimonadales bacterium | reverse complement strand
AATCACGATACCCAGTGGCGCACGGAACTCGCTCCCACGCCCGACTGCCAACGCGATGGGCACCATCGCCAGCACCAGCGAGAGTGTGGTCATCAGGATGGGGCGCAACCGCGTCTGACCCGCCTCTAAGAGCGCTTCGGTACGCGAAAGCCCCCGCTGGCGCAAGGTGTTCGTGAAGTCCACCAACAAGATAGCGTTCTTGCCGACCAGCCCCACCAGCGCGATAATCCCAATCATCGAGATGATGTTCAGCTCGGAGCGGAATAGGATGAGCGCCAGCAAGGCGCCCACCAACGCCTGGGGCTGGCTGAACATAATCACGAACGGGTAGAGCCAGTTCTCAAAGAGCGCCACCATCAACAGGTAGACCAGGATGAACGCCAGTAGGAGCGCTTGAGCCATGTAGACCCCCTCGCGCGCCATCACTTCGTTCTCACCTTGCCATTGTATGCTCACACCGGGGGGCACCGCATTCGCCTCGCGCAGTGCCGAGTCGATCTGCTGACGCATGTTGCCAGGGGTGTAGCCCGGAAGCAGGTTCGCCAGCACGGTGACGCGCCGTTGACGGTCGGTGCGCTCGATTTTGGTGGGACCCTCGCCCAGTTGGACGGTCGCCACATCGCTGAGGTAGACGGGCGCGCCCTGCACATAGGCGACCACGAGTTGGTTGAGGTCGCTCACGCGCTGGCGTTGCTCTTCCTTGAGGCGCACGCGCACAGCGTACTCTTGACCCGACTCGCGATATTTGACATCGGTGTTGCCCTCGTAAGCGGTACGGAGCGTGTTGGCGATGTCGGCGAGGCTGACACCCAGCTGGGTAGCGCGCTCTCGGTCAACAATCACCTGCAGTTCAGGTTTGCCCGACGACCACGACAGGTCGGGGTCTTTGATGCCGGGGATACGCGCAATCACAGCGCGCACCTTATCGGCGGTTTCCAAGAGTGTGTCGGTGTCCTTGCCAATTAGCCCAATCTGGATGGGTGCGCCGAAACCCCCGCCCCGGAAGCCCGAGATGGTGTTGATGGAGATTTGCGCGCCCGCAATCTCGCCTATCCTTTGGCGTAGCTCTCCAGCGATGGCGACATCGCTTCGGGTGCGCAGAGTCTCTTCATGCTTGACCCAGAAGAGCAGACTATCCAGTAAGGCTTTCTTCTCGTGGAGGCTGATTTGGATGTTGGCGAACCGTGGCCCGACATCGCCTGCGCCCCCGAATCCTGCCGAAGCGCGCCCGATGATGGACGAAACATACTTCACCTCGGGGATTTGGAGCGCAGCTTGCTCAATGCGTGCCACAACTGCGCTGGTCTGGTCTAAGGAAGCATCAGGCGGGAGCTTGACGGCGACGCCCACCAGCCCTTGGTCTTGCGAGGGCGCGAATCGGAAGGGGAGCAGGGGACTGCCGCTGGCAGCGGAGAACCCGATAATCAGCAAGGTAGCCACCAGTGCGCCGTTGCCGATGAGCACAACCAGCATCCGGTGGCGCAGTGCCCAAGCGAGTGCGCCCCGATAGCGTCGTGCCAGTGCGTGGTAGAAGTTGTCAAACAGTTTGAAGAAGCCCTTCGGTTCCTCCACTGCCTCGCCCTTGCGATAGAGTCGGCTGGCGAGCATCGGGGTGAGCGTGAACGACACCAAAAGCGAGAACAACACGGTGAACGCTACGGTCAGCCCGAACGAGCGGAAGAACTGCCCCGTGACACCGCCCATAAAAGCGATGGGCAGGAACACCACCACATCCACGAAGGTAATCGTGATAGCGGCTAAGCCAATCTCGGTGCGCCCGTTGAACGCCGCTTCCATCGGTTCTTCGCCCAAACTCAGGTGGCGATAGATGTTCTCGATGACCACGATGGCGTCATCCACCAGCACACCCACCGCCAGCGAGAGGGCGAGCATAGTCATGAAGTTGATGGTGAAGCCGAAGAAGTACATCGCAATGAACGAGGCGAAGATACAGGTCGGGATAGCCAGCGATACGATGAATGCCCCGCGCAGGTTGTACAGGAACAGGTAGATAATCAGCACCACCAGCACGATGGCGATGCCCAGCGCCAGGCGCAGGTCAGCCAGGCTCTCCTTGACTGCGTCCGCCTGGTCGGAGGTGATGGTGAAGCGCAGGTCGGGATACTCTTGCTGGATGCGCCCGATGATTTCACGCACGCCGTTGGAAATCTCAATCGCGTTGGCGTCGCTCGCCTTCTGGATGACGATGGAGACATCCTCCTTGCCGTTCACACGCGTGATGATGGCGCGCTCTTCCACACTGTCGGTGATGGTCGCTACATCTTGCAGGCGGAGGATACTGCCAGGCGCGCCGGGATTACGCGCGTTTTGGAGGTACAGGCGGAGGTTGCGCAACTCGTCCACCGAGCTGAACTCACCAATCAGGCGCACGCTGTATTCTCGAGCGCCCTCTTCAATACGCCCTGCAGGCACATTCAGGTTTGCCGTCTGCAGGGCGCGTACGATGCTGTTGATAGACAGCCCGTAAGCGTTGAGCCGGTTCTTGTCCACTGCGACCTGGATTTCGCGTTTCTCGCCGCCTGCGACTGAGACCGACGCCACACCCGGCACGCTGCCGAAACGGTCTTTGAACAGGTTCTCGGCGAGGTCACGCAGTTCGTAGGGCGGGCGGTTGCCCGAGAGCGAGAGGTACATCGCTGGCTCGGACTGGGTGTCTAACTTGGCAATCACAGGACGCTCGGCATCGCGGGGGAGGCGATTGATGGCAGCGTTCACTTTCGCCTGCACATCGATATACGCCTCAGCGATGTCGGTGCCGATATAGAACTCCAGCGTGACCTGCGAAATGCCGAACTGGGAGACCGAGTTGACTTGGCGCAGTCCTTCCACGCCCGCCACCGCGTCTTCCAGTGGCTTGGAGATGAGCGTCTCCACTTCGGAGGGCGAAGCCCCCGGATAGGCGGTGATGATGGAGATGACAGGGAAGTCAACCTTCGGTTGGAGCTCCACCTGTAGGCGGCTCAGGGAATAGAACCCCAGCACAATCGTCGCCACCATGAACACCAGGATGGTGACGGGGCGGTTTAGGGCAGTGCGTGTAAGCCACATAGCATAGCCTCCTTACTGTTCAATAATGCGCACGGGCTGGTCATCGCTGAGCAGGTCTTGCCCCCGAATGACGACCGTCTCACCCGCTTTGATGCCCTCAGCATAGACCACTTCGGTGTTGGTAGCGACCAGTTTGAGGGTGCGTGCCTTCGCCTTATCGCCTTCAACGACGAACACCCTGATGGTTCCACCGCGCTCAATCAGGGCAAGTTTGGGCACCAGCGGCACATTCTGGTAGGTGCGCAGGACAATCTCGCCCCGCGCGAACAGCCCCGTTTTGAGTGGGAGGTCGCTCGGGTTGGTGAGGCTGATGCGCACGCGTAGGTTGCGCGCCTGGTCGGCGGTGGCAGGGTAGATGGCTTCCACCTGACCCCGAAACACGCGGTCGGGGAAGGCGTCCACCCGCACATCCACAGGCATACCGACCCGCACATCCTTCAGCAGGGTTTCGGGGAGAACCGCTTCGTAGTAGAGCCGATCCAGCGTTACGACACGGGCGACGGGAGTGCCTTGACCCGTCATACTGCCCACATCCACCATACGGTCTGCCACCACGCCATCAAACGGGGCACGGATGAGCGTGTCTTCCAACTGGTTCTTGAGGTAGGCGTAGTTGGCGCGGGCTTGGGCGAGCGCCGCCCGTGCCGAAGCCACTCGCTCCTGATTGAGCGCGATCTGCGAGCGTCCCAACTCAGCTTGGCGGAGCGCCTCTTGGGCTTGCTTGACGGCTTGTTCGGCGGCTTCTATCTCTTCTTGGCGCGGTCCCTCACGCACGAGGCTCAGCGCTTCCTCTGCCTGGCGTAGTTGGGCTTGTGCCGATTCGTAGGCGGTGCGCTGAGCATCCAACTGCTGGCGTGGGATGGCTCCCTGTTCATAGAGCCGTTGGGCGCGCTCGTAGTTGGCTTTCTGCAGTTCAAAGTTGGCGCGTGCGGCGTTGAGTGCCTGTTCCGCCTGCTGACGCTCCTGAGGGCGCGCTCCCGTTTGCAGGGCGCGCAGGCGTGCCTGTGCCGAACGTAGCGCTGCGCGTGCCGTCTCTATCTGGGCTTCGGTCTGTTCGGGGGTCACGCGGGCGGCGATTTCGGCTTGCTTGAGGTTCGCTTCTGCCGCACGGATGCCTGCCTCCGCCTGCTGAAGTTGCACACGCAGGTCAGACTGGTCTTGCACGGCAATCACTTGCCCTTTGCTGACGCGGTCGCCTTCCCGAACACGCATCTCCACGATGCGTCCACCCGTCTTTGTAGCGACCATTGTATCGTTGTAGGCGCTGAGCTCACCCGTGACGGTGACCACCTCGGTCAGGTTGCCGGTCTTGATTTCTGCCACAGCGACCGATACGGCGGGCGTTTCGTTCGCCTCGGCTTGGGGTGCAGGTGCCCCCCCGCGACCGCAGGCGCTGAGCGTCAACAGAGCAGTTGTTAGTAGGCTCAGGGAAACAATAGTTTTCGGTTTCATAAGGCTCCTCCTTGATGGGCTGATGCAAGATAGACGGTATCTATAGTGCCCACCGCTTTGAGCAGTTGGGCGTAGGCATCAAGATAGTCATATTGCGTATTGACCAGATTCGTGCGTGCTTGGGTGAAAGCGAGTTCGGCGTCGCTGATTTCCAGCTGGGGCGATACACCCGCTTCAAACCGGACGCGTGCCAAGCGTAGCGCTTCGGTGGCTTGTTCCAGTCCCTTGCGTGCGACCTCCAGCCGAGCGCGGGCATCCAGCAGGTTCAGGTAGGCACTGCGTACCTCCAACGCCACCAGGTCTTTGGTCTGCTGGAGGCGCAGCTGCGCGATTTCCAAGTCGTTGCGGGCTTGGGAGACGCGTGCTTGGGTAATCCCTCCGTCCCAGATAGGCACCGACAGCACGGCTATCCCTGTGAAGGTCTCTCGGCGCGGGTTGAAGGTGCTGGTGTTGAGGTTGAAGTCCCACTGCCCCGAGAGCGCAAGCGAGGGCAGGACACCGCGCCGTGCGTTCTGGATGTTCGCTTGGGCAAGGCGGATACCCTGTTCGGCAGCACGGACTTCAGGGCGTTGTGCGAAAGCTTGAGCCGTGAAGGTTTCCAGTGTGCCCTCCAGTTCGGGGAGCCGTTCGGGTAGAGCGACCTGAACGGGTGTGTTGAGGTCGCGCCCCAGCACACTGTTGAGGCGTGCCTGAGCCAGCTGGACACCGTTGCGGGCGTTCAGGAGCGCTTGCTGGTTCTGGGCGACCTGGGTCTCGGCGCGCAGGAGGTCAAACTGCGAGGCAACGCCCGCATCCACCTGGACGCGTATCAGGCGAAGGCGCTCTTCGGCGTTGCGTAGTGCTTCCTCCGCCACCCGCACGAACTCTTCGGCACGCGCAACCCCCTGATAGGCTTCCGTGACTTGGAGGATGAGGTCGTTGCGGGCACGACGGAAGTCCAGCTCGGCAATCGATTCGCCCAGCCTTGCCGAGCGCACAGCGTTGCGGATAATCCCGCTAATATCGATCGGTTGCGTGAGGCTGATTCGTGCGGTGCGGTTCTCTATGTTGCCC
>JBDNDR010000150.1:0-5598 GCA_046718995.1 Fimbriimonadales bacterium | reverse complement strand
TTGCACGACCTTCAAGAGCAAGGGGTGTTGGTGCGCGATACCGAACGATATTATCGTGCTACGGGTCAGGGAACCATCAACCACGCTTACTATCAAGCGATACAGGATTCCAAGTTGACAGACCTGGAGGCGATGATGGCATACGGAACCACCGATTCCTGTCGGATGCAGTATCTCTGCCGGTTTTTGGGGGATGAGCAGGCGAGTGAGTGCGGTGAGTGTGATCGGTGCCGCAAAGCAGCGCTCGCACCCCCAAGTGAGTCGCTCTTCGCTCAAGTATCTGCATTCGCGCATCACCCACCCCTAAACTTAACAGGGGTCTATCAGAAGCAACCCATCTATGAGATGGGCTATGCCCTGAGCTACTACGGAGGCACTGAAATCGGGGAAGTAATCCATCGGTGCAAATACGAGAACAGTGGCACGCTACCTGATTGGGTAATCGACCAGGCAGTGGCGTTTCTGCGAAGCCGTTTCCCACTGAGTCGCATTTCTGCAGTGGTGCCGTTTCCGCCCAGCAAGAGTGGGGGCTTTGTGGAGGATTTCGCCAAGCGCTTAGCCGAGAAACTACAGATACCCTTCCAGCCCATCTTGCGCAAGACGCGCGACACCGACCCTCAGAAGAATTTCACGAACCAAGCTCAAAAGCAAGCGAACATAGAAGGCGCTATTCAGTGTCTGAGGAGCTTGCGGGGTGAGAACTTACTCGTTGTGGACGATATTTTTGACTCAGGTGCTTCCCTGAAGGAGGCGGGTAAAATATTGAAGCAGTCGGGTTCAGGAGCGCTCTATGCCTTCTGCTTAGCGCGCACGCGCCATCGGGGTGATATATAAATTGGAACCGAACGAACGCGAATGGGTCTACTGGATGCTGATTGCCCACGGGGTGAGCAGTACCCTGCGCCGACAGTTCCGTCAGCAGCAGCCTGCGGATGTGGGTGAGTTCCTCCGTAGCCTTCCCGAGTGGCGGGAATTAGAGCCGTTATTGACCCGCGAGGCGTTGGTGCTCAGCGAGTTTCTCCAGCAGGGTGGGCAGTTCTTGACCTTGTATCATTCGGACTATCCGGAGCGTTTGCGGTCTACGGCTTCCGCCTCGCCTCCGCCTGTTTTGTATGCGCTGGGCGATATTTCGCTGTTGACCAAGCCGTTGGTTGCGATTGCTGGCTCCCGGAACGCTTCGCAGGAGGCTCAGGAAATCACCCCAACGATTGTTCAGCCACTCGTGGCGCAGGGCTACGGAATCATCACGGGTTTCGCGCGGGGCATAGACCTCATTGCGGGTCAAGCGGCGCTGGATTGTGGGGGCATAACAGTTGGCGTGCTTCCTCACGGGCTGCTGAACTCGCTCACTCAGCGACTGGCGCGCGAATGGCATCAACCGCTCAACGAGGACCGTCTCTTGTTCCTGTCCGAAACGCACCCCAAAGCCCAGTGGAAAGCGAGCTTCGCTATGATGCGGAACCGGATTGTGGCGGGGCTGGCGGAGTTCGTGGTGATTATCGAGTCGGGAGCACGCGAGTCCCTGAAGAACGGTAAGCCCGTCTTTAGCGGAACCTACCAGTGTGCGGAGGTCGCTCACAAGATGGGGCGTCCAGTCTATGTGTTGAACTTGCCCGCGCCGGGCAATCAGGATCTCCTCCGTTCGGGTATTGCGCAGGAGTGGCACGGATTGAATCCCCATCAGGAGGCGGATAACACTGCTGAGAGCCAAACACCGGACAGCGATGAGGGTTCTACCCCCTCCCAACAGCTGTCGCTTCCCTTAAGCCCTTGACATTCGCTGGAGGCTTGTGGTATAATGGATTCTGCTCGGTAAGCCGGGCGAATAGCTCAGCTGGGAGAGCGCTTCCCTTACAAGGAAGAGGTCGCAGGTTCGAGCCCTGCTTCGCCCACCAGCGAGCTAGTAGTGAGTGTCTGGGGCTGTAGCTCAGCCAGGTCAGAGCGCTAGCCTGTCACGCTAGAGGTCGCGGGTTCAAGTCCCGTCAGCCCCGCCAGTCTCTACCCCAGCCCGCCGGGGTAGCTCAGGTGGTAGAGCACAGGACTGAAAATCCTGGTGTCGCCGGTTCGACTCCGGCCCCCGGCACCATCGGGCGAGTGGTGGAATGGTAGACACGCCAGACTTAGGATCTGGTGGGCATTTGCCCGTGAGAGTTCGAGTCTCTCCTCGCCCACCAAATCGGGTATAATACAACACGATGTGCGGGAGTAGCTCAGTGGTAGAGCATCTCGTTGCCAACGAGAGGGTCGCGGGTTCGAGTCCCGTCTCCCGCTCCATAACCTGTCCTTGATGAGGCACCCAAATGGAAGCAACCGTACAACAACTTGACCCCGCTACTGTCCAAGTCACCATAGAAGTAGACGCTGAGACGACCCAGAAAGCCATCCACCAGGCGATACGCCAGCTCGGCAAGTCGGTGCGTGTGCCCGGTTTCCGTCCGGGGCATGCGCCTGTCGCCCAGCTGCGTCAAATGATCCCTGAGGAGTATATCGCTCAGCGTGCGAAGGAAATTCTTGTGGAGGCACATCTCCTCCAAGCGATTATAGCCCATCAAATTGAACCTTACCGCGCTCCCAAAGTGGATATAGAGCAGTTCCAAGAGGGCGAACCGTTCCGTTTCAAGGCGACCATCCCCCTGCGTCCTGTCGTGGAGCTGGGCGAGTATCACGACCTGCGATTCCCAGTTCCGCCTCAGGAGACGAGCGATGAAGAGGTGCAACAAGCGTTTGACACTATCCGTGACCAGCTGAAGCGGTTGGAGCGTGTGTCGGGGCGTCCTGCCCAAACCGATGATCAGGTGGTCGTGCAGATTCGCTCCTTAGAAGAGGACGATGCGAAGCCGAATCGCTATCGGGTGGTGTTGGGCAAATCGTTCGGTGAACTGGACAACGCACTCGTCGGGATGAGCGAGGGCGAAACCAAGCAAGTTACGCTTAATTTCCCCGAGTCGTTTGACGCACCCGAGTTGGCAGGCAAAATTGCTACGGTGGAACTGACCGTCCAGCAAATCTATGCGCCCATCTACCCAGAGATTAACGACGAATTCGCACAGGGTTGGGGCTATACCGACCTCAACGCGATGCAAGAGTCGATCAGAAATCGTATCTCCGTTGAGAAGGAGACTCAACTCAAGGATCAGGCGCGGGAAGCGGCTTTAGCCACTCTGCGCGAGCGCTCTACGGTGCATTTGCCCGAGCCTCTGATTGAGGAGCAGTTGCGTGAGGAGGTGGAGGAGTTCGTCCGCGAACTGCACTCCAGTGGAATGACGCCTGAGATGTTCCTGAAGCAGACGGGCATGAGCCAAGAGCAACTGATTCATCGACTGCGCGAACGGGGCGTGGTGCGCTTGCAAAACACTTTCCTCTTGCTGGAGATTGCCAACCGTGAAGGCATTGAGGCGACCGAGGACGAGGTGGAAGCGGCTCTGAACGAGATGATCCAAAACTACGCGCGTACCCCGCAAGAGCGAGTGCGTCTGCAAGAAGACGAGTCGTTCCGCGATCGGCTCGCCAACGAGCTGCGCATCGAGAAAGCCCTCCAAAAACTGGAGGCAATCATCCAAAATGATTCGGGAGGCAACCAAGATGATTGAGCGAATTAGCAACCAACTGATACCGATGGTCGTGGAGCAGACGGCTCGGGGCGAGCGCGCCTACGACATCTATTCTCGACTGCTCAAGGACCGAATTGTGTTTGTTGGCACCCCTATCAACGACGATATTGCGAACCTTGTGGTCGCTTCCCTGCTGTTTTTGGAGAAGGAGGACCCCGACAAGGACATCGATATGTACATCAACTCGCCGGGTGGCGTGGTGAGCGCGGGGTTGGCGATTTATGACACGATGCAGATGATACGACCCGATGTCGCCACGATTTGTATCGGTCAGGCGGCCAGCATGGGAGCGGTTCTGCTGGCGGGTGGCGCCGCAGGCAAGCGGTACGCCCTGCCGCACGCGCGCATCATGATTCACCAAGTTCACGCTGGGTTCCAAGGCACGGCGTTGGACATTGAGATTCAGGCACGCGAAGTCCTGCGCTACAAAGACATCCTCAACAACATCCTACACCGCCACACAGGTCAGCCGATTGAGCGCGTGGAACAAGACACCGCACGCGACTACTTCATGTCTGCCCAAGAAGCCCGCGAGTATGGAATAATTGACCATGTATTAGACCGCAGTATTCGCTAAGGAGGCTCTCGTGGCAAAAGGTTCAAATGACACGCGTATAATGGATCGGTGTGTGCTGTGCGGGAAACCCCGCGACCAGGTGCGCAAACTTATCCTGGGGATGCACGGGGGAGTCTGTTCCGACTGTGTCAAGCTCGCCCACGACATCCTGCGCAACGAACCCCCGACACCGGCATCTGCCGTGCCCTCGGGCGTGGTCGACTCGGTGCCCAAGCCGAAGGAGATTTACCGCATCCTCAATCAGTATGTGGTGGGTCAAGACCGAGCGAAGCGGGTACTGTCGGTCGCGGTCTACAACCATTTCAAGCGTCTCAAAGCGGGCACGACCAACGATGTGGAACTCCAAAAGAGCAACATCCTGCTGATTGGTCCTACAGGCAGTGGAAAGACCCTGCTGGCTCAGACGCTGGCGCGTATCTTGAATGTGCCGTTCGCTATCGCCGATGCGACAGCGCTGACCGAGGCGGGCTATGTCGGTGAGGATGTCGAGAATATCCTCCTACGCATCATCCAAGCGGCCGACATGGACATCAAGGCGGCGGAGCGGGGCATTATCTATATTGACGAGATCGACAAAATCGCTCGTAAGTCGGACAACCCCTCCATCACGCGCGATGTGTCGGGCGAGGGCGTTCAGCAAGCGTTGCTCAAAATCTTGGAGGGCACCATTGCGAATGTGCCGCCTCAAGGTGGACGCAAGCACCCCCATCAAGAGTTCCTGCAGATTGATACCTCCAATATCCTGTTCATCTGCGGCGGAGCTTTTGAGGGGTTAGACCGCATCATAGAGCGACGGCTGACCGACCAGTCGATGGGCTTCCGCTCCAGCCCGGAGAGCCGAAAGAAGCGCAATGTCGGGGAACTGCTCCAGCATGTATTGCCTGAAGACCTCTTGCGGTTCGGCTTAATCCCTGAGTTTATTGGGCGCCTGCCTGTTATCGCCACGCTGGACGCTCTGGACGAGGCGACTCTGGCACGCATCCTTGTGGAACCGAAGAACTCGCTCATTCGCCAATATCAGAAGTTCTTTGAACTGGATGGCGTGGAGCTGGTGGTGAAAGATGAAGCACTGCGGGCGATTGCACGCGAGGCAATCAAGCGCGGAACGGGTGCCCGTGCCCTGCGCTCCATCTTGGAAGAGATTATGCTGAATGTGATGTACGAGGTGCCCTCTAACCCGAACATCAAGCGCGTGATTATCACCGAAGAGACCATCACGCAGGGTGCCGACCCGAAAATCTTGACCGAAGCCGATATTCAGCAGGCTTCTTAGCGTGTTCTCCCCCTCTCCTAAGCAGAGAGGGGGTGTTTTTTCACCTCACCCCCCGCCCCTCTCCGCAAGCAGAGAGGGGAGTTTTCACCTCACCCCCCGCCCGTCTTCGTAAACAGCAAGGGAGGAGCCAAACGCGG
>JBDNDR010000015.1:0-14172 GCA_046718995.1 Fimbriimonadales bacterium | reverse complement strand
CCGACGCCAGGTGCGCACTACCCGTATCCCCACACACATGCACCGCTGAGCATCGGATGAGGGCTTTCAGCTCTTCCAAGTTCGTCTGCCCGATGAGACTGCGCAGGGGGCACTGCTTGAGCGATTGGAGCCGTTCGGCTAAAGGAAGGTCGCCCCGCCCACCCAAGAACACGGTCGGAAGCCCCAGCTCGGTCTCTATGCGGTCGGAGAGTTCGGCGAACTGTTCCAGCGCCCAGCGTTTCCATTCGCGCCCTGCGGAGGGATTGAGCGTGATGAGCGGAGCGTCCCCAACTCCGAGGGCGTGGAGCTTTTGGCGAACGCTCGCCTCCGCTTCAGAGGACACCGCCAACGGGAACTCTACAGGAGGCTCGGGCAAGCGGGCATCGTCAGGGGTGCGGTACAGGTCGGGAAACTCGCAGGGCACACCCAGCCAGCGCAGGGCGTCCAGATACTGCTGAACCACATGGCGGTCAGGGCGGTCTTGAATGGGGATACGCCTTAGGATAAGAGGAGTCAACTCACGCAAGCGGTGCCCGCCGAAGCGCATAGGCACGCCGCCAAGTACGCCCCACATCGCACTTTTCAGCAAGCCTTGGAGGTCAATCGCCACCTGATACCGTTCGGCTCGGATTTCGCGACTTATCTGCCGAACGACTCGCGCCATCGTACTGATGCGTCGCAGAGAAGCATGAGGCAGGATGTGAATCCTGTCGATGCGTGGCGAACCGACCAGCACCCCTCCATGACGGTCTTCCGCAACCCAGCCGATTCGCAAATGGGGATAGGCACGCTTGAGTGCTGCAGCGACGGGCGATGCATGCACTACATCGCCCATCGAGGAAACCTTGAGGATTAGCACTCGCTCAACGGCGTGCCAATCTACAGTGCCATCGGCATGATTACGCACAGGTAGTCGGAACGGTCGGCTGGCTTGAACACCGCGGGGCGCAGGGACTCGGTCAACTCAATTGCGACCCCCTCACTCTGCACGACATCCAGCACATCCAGCACATATTTGGCGTTGAAAGCGACTTCCAGGTCATCCCCTTCGCGTACGAGGTCAACGCGCTCGTTTGCGGTGCCGACATCGCCCTGAGCGGTGATGAGCAGTTTTTCGCCGTCGGTCTTGAAGTAGAGTTTATTGCCGTTGTGTCGGGCGACCAGCGAGGCGCGACGCACAGCGTTTTTGAATTCGGGCACCATCAGCACCCACCGGCGCGACGCCTCTTGGGGGATGACCCGCTGGTAGTTGGGGTATTGCCCCTCAATCAGCTGGGTGAACACGCTGGCGTTCTCGCCGATGAAGGCGGCGCGGTGTTCCCCGAGGCGCATAGTGATGGTCTCGCCGTGGGGCAACTTTTGAAGCAGCTGGATCGCTTTCAGGGGCACAATCGCATTCGCAGGCTCGCCCACAGCGGTCTCCAAATCCGCATCGCGCACTGCCAATCGGTGCGTATCGGTCGCCACCAGACGCAGGTGCTTGCCATCAAACTCCATCCGAATCCCTGTGAGGGTGGGGCGCGCCTCCTCTTTGGAAACCGCGAATTCCACCGAGTCAACCATCTCCAAGAAGGTGCGGGCAGGCAGAACCAGCTCGGTAGCGCCCTCTATATCGGGAATCGCAGGGTACTCATCGGCGGGCAGACCTGCCAACTGATAGCGCGACTCACCGCAAGACAGATTCAGCTGGAACCGTTCGCCCAATTGCAGATCGATGGTCTCACCGCTGAGCGAGCCGACCAGTTCCGACAGCAGGCGCGCCGAAACGGTGGTCTTGCCCGGCTCTGCGACGATAGCGGGGATACGGCATTCCACCCACTGCTCCAGGTCGCTCCCAATAAGTCGTAGCGAGTCGTCGTCGGCTTCCAAATAGAGATTGCTCAGAATGGGCAAAGACGAACGCGATGCGGCTGCGCTGACTACTACGCCGAGTGCTTCGTTCAAGCGATTGCGTTCACATGATAGTTTCATACCAAAAGCCTCCTCTCCTCTGGGGGTGCAGTAAGCGATATTGTACCCCATCACGGCAGGGGCAAAGATGCAATCGCAAGCGCTCTTCTCAGGCAGGAATCGCACTCTAACGGGGCGAACCGATTGAGCGTGAACACACCCACCCAGTTTTTGAAGGCGAACTTGGCGTCTCTGCCTAATGCGGAGTGCCTTCACCAATACGAGCAGTGGTGGGAGACGGAGGGACGCGCCCTCTCCGAAACGGTCGACCGCGCAGGCACGCCGTGGGTTCGTGCCTATGACCGACTCGGTATGCGCATCGACGAGGTCGTCATGCCTGCGGGGTATGGGCATCTCGTTCGGGAGGCGTACCGTCAAGGAGTGGTCTGGCGCGTTATTGAGGAGAGCGACCTCGCCACCAGTTTCGCTTTGGGCTATATCACCTCGTTTTACGACCCCGGTCTCTACTGCCCCCACACGGTGAGCCTCTCGACGGCAGTGCCCCTCCATAAGTACGGCGCACCCCTCCTGCGCGAACGGTTCCTCACACCGATGCTCCGGCGCGACGACACGGTCTGGCAAGGTGCCACATGGATGACCGAGGTCGGAGGTGGCTCGGACTTAGGCGCGAAAGTGCAAACGGTGGCGGTGCCCGACGGCGACAAATACCTGCTGACGGGCGAAAAGTACTTCTGTAGCAATGTGGGTGCCGAGTTAGCGGTCGTAGCGGCGCGTCCGCAAGGAGCGCCACAGGGCGTGCGGGGCGTGGCGCTCTTTCTGGTACCGCGCTATCGGGAAGATGGCTCGCTTAACTATACTGTCCGCCGAATGAAAGATAAAATCGGCACGCGTTCGGTACCGACTGGCGAGGTTGGGCTAATCCAGAGTGAGGGCTACCTGCTCGGCACATCGGAGGTGGGAATCTATCTCATTCTGGAGGTGCTGAACTGCTCGCGGGTTGCCAACAGCATCGGGAGCGTGGCGCTCATCCAGCGCGCGCTCAGCGAGGCGGAGGCGTTCGCCCAACACCGCATCGCGTTCGGCAAACCCTTGATTGAACAGCCCCTCATGCGTCGACAGTTTGAGCGATGGCGTCAGGTGCTTCAGGGAGCGTTCGCGCTGGCGTGGCAGTCGGTTCGGCTTATGCAGACGGTGTGGCTCCAGACCCCACCCTACAGCCCCGAATACCACCTGTTCCGCCTCGTGACCCATCTGGCGAAATATTGGACAGCGGAGCAGGCGGTGCAGGCAGCGAAGTGGTGTATGGAGGTACACGGTGGGCACGGCGTGCTGGCAGAGCATGGCGTCGAGCGGCTCCTGCGCGAGGCGATGGTTCTGCCCATCTGGGAAGGTGGGAGCCATCGCCAGATGCTGGACGCTTTGGAGGTCATCCAACGCCGGCAAGCGCACCTGAGCCTGCTGGAACGGCTTGCGCCCCACACAAGCCCCGACACCATCGCCGAGTGGCGTGCCCGAATCGACCAGTATCTCGCACTCCCCGCCGAAGAGCAGGAAGCCCAGCTGGAGACCCTCATCCCGCCGCTGGCACAGTGGGTCGGTGAGGTGCTGGCGTCGGCGCCCGAACGCTATTCGTAGCCGTTGGGGTGGCGTGTAAACCATCGGTAGGCATGCTCGATCATCGTCGCCAGGTCGGGATAGCGCGGACGCCAACCGAGTTCGCGCTGAGCCTTCTCAGAAGAGGCAACCAAGCGTACCGGGTCGCCTGCCCGACGCTCGGCATAGACCGTCGGAATCGGCTTGCCTATCACCTGTTCTGCCGTTCGGATGACCTCCAATACCGAGTAGCCCTGCCCGTTGCCCAAGTTGTAATGGTTGCTTGGCGCGCCCTCACGCAGTTTCTGGAGCGCTAAGTAGTGCGCCTCGCAGAGGTCAGAAACATGGATATAGTCGCGAATGCAAGTGCCATCGGGTGTGTCGTAGTCGGTTCCGAACACCGACACATGGTCGCGCTTGCCCATCCCCGCAAACAGCACCAGCGGGATGAGATGCTCCTCAGGGCGGTGGTCTTCGCCGAGTTCACCTTCGGGGTCGGCGCCCGCCGCGTTGAAGTAGCGCAACGCCATCGAGCGGATACCATACGCCTGACCGTACCAGTGGAGCATGCCCTCCATCACCCGTTTGGTCTCGCCGTAGGTGTTGGTGGGTGCGAGGGGATGTGTCTCCGGAATGGGTATCTGCTGGGGTTCGCCGTAGACCGCCGCTGTAGACGAGAAGATTATCTGGCTGACGCCGTGTAGGCGCATCGCCTCCAGCAGGCGCAGGCACCCCAGCACATTGTTGTCGTAGTACTTGGCGGGATTGCGCATCGACTCCCCTGCAAAGATGAACGCCGCAAAGTGTATCACACACTCAATCGGATAGGTGCGGAACAGCTGGTTCAGACACTCGGAGTCGCGCAGGTCGCCTTCCACCAAAATGCCACCCTGAATCGCGGGGCGATGCCCTGTGGAGAAGTTATCCAGTACCACCACCTGCTCGCCTTTTTGGAGCAGAAACTTGACCATATGCGAGCCGATGTAGCCCGCACCGCCGATGACCAGAATCATAGCGCAATTCTACCGCAGGGTACACTTAGGTATGCGTCGTTTTGGGTTGTGGATTTGGGTGTTGACCCTCGGTAGCCTGCAGGCGGTCTCTGAGCCGAAAGCGCTCTGGGGAATCCCCATCAGCGAATATGCCGAGCGTCGGCAAGCACTGAGCCGAACCTTAGAATCGGACCAGATGGTCATCTTGATGGCGGAGTCCAGCCCGCCGACCCGCATGCGGTTCCGCCAAGAGAACAACTTTATGTACCTCACGGGGGTGGAGACTCCGAACGCGGTGCTGGTCATTCTGCCCGAAGATTCCCCGATGGAAGAGAAAAGCGTGCTCTTCCTCCAGCGCCGCTCGCGGATGAGCCAGATTTTCGAGGGACCGGCTCCCGAACCGAACGAGGAAACGCGCCGAGAGTTGGCGGTGGACGCGGTTCGTGACCGGCGCGAGTTCAACGACTTCCTGAGCGAGGCACTGACCCATCACCCCAAGCTATTAACCAATCGCCCTGCCCGTACCGCCCTCCCGGAGATTCTGCGCTCGTTGGAAATGGAGGCACAGATTGGCTCGGTTGACCGCTCTATGGCGCTGATGCGGGTGGTCAAATCGCCCGCCGAGTTGGCTCTGATGCGCCGAGCGGTGGCAATTAGTCTGGAGGCGCACCGGGCGTTAGCGAGGCGCGTGGCACCGGGCGTCTACGAGTACGAGCTGGAGGCGGCGGTGCTGGAGGCATTCCGTCGCAACGGTGCCGAGCGCGAAGCATATCCCTGTATCATCGGCTCGGGTCCGAACGCCTGCATCCTCCACTACAACGCCAATAAGCGCAAACTCCAGGCAGGGGAGCTGGTGCTGGTGGATGTGGGTGCCGAGTACTCGTACTATGCTGCGGACATCACACGCACCTACCCCGTGTCGGGCAAGTTCACGCCACGCCAGCGCGAGCTATACAACGCCGTGCTGGAGGCGATGAAGGTCGCCGAGCGCGAGGCAAAGCCCGGAGTCACCCTGCGCCAACTGCATAATAAGGTGGTGGAGTTCTTCCGTAATCACTCCCTGCGTGCCAAAGACGAGAACGGCGAGGAACGCAACTTAGACCACTTCTTCGTGCACGGGCTATCGCACATGGTCGGGATGGATGTCCACGACCCCGACCCGAACCAGCCCTTGCGCCCCGGTATGGTGTTCACGATTGAGCCTGGCTTGTACATACCCTCGGAGAACATCGGCATTCGGATTGAGGATGACTATCTGGTGACCGAGACGGGTGTGGTCAATCTCAGTGCCAGCCTCCCGAAGACCGCCGAGGCGATAGAACGGCTGGTTCAGGAAGGGCGTCGTAGCAGTACACCAGCCACTCCTGCGCGTCCACGCCAGCCAGCAAGGTCGCGCTGAGCCTATCGCTCTACGGTCAACACTTGAATCATGTTCGTGTTGCCCGGCACATTCACCGGGATGCCCGCCGTCAGCACGACCCGGTCGTTCCCACGCACGAGTCGGGTTCGGCGCGCTGCGATGAGCGCCTGGGTCGTCATCTCGTCCGTGTTGCTCACATGGGGGATGCGGAGCGGAGCGACTCCCCAATAGAGGCTCATCTGGCGCCAGACGGTTTCGCTCTCGGTCAACGCTAAAATCGGTTGCTCAGGGCGGAAATGGGAGACCCAGCGCGTGGTGCCTCCGCGCGTGGTGGGGGTCAAAATCGCTTTGGCGCCGACCATCTCAGCGACCACGCATGCTGCACGGGCGACCGCCTCGGTAGTGCCGTGCGTGGTCGGCTCCAGGTTCTTGAGTGCGCGCCCGAAGTCCAACGCCTCTTCGGCACTTTCGGCGATGCGTGCCATCCACCGCACCGACTGAGCCGGGTAAGCGCCCACAGCCGTCTCACCTGAGAGCATCACTGCATCAGTACCGTCCAGCACGGCGTTCGCCACATCGGTGACCTCCGCACGGGTGGGGCGTCCCTCCCGAATCATGCTCTCCAGCATCTGGGTCGCCGTGATGACCGGCTTGGCGTACCGATTGCACAAGCGGATAATCCGTTTCTGAATAAGGGGCACATCGGCGAGGTCAACTTGCACGCCCAAGTCGCCACGCGCTACCATCACCCCATCGGCGACCTGCACAATCTCTTCCAAGTCGTCCAGCGCCGCGGGCTGTTCAATCTTCGCAATCACGGGGATGTCGGCACCGTATTCCTTGATGAGTGCCTGCAGGTTCATCACATCGGTCACCGAGCGCACGAACGAGAGCGCTACCCAGTCCACCCCGGCATGAATGCCCTGCAGGAGGTCTTCGCGGTCTTTCGGGGTCATAGAGGGCAGGGCGAGCGTGCGATGGGGGAGCGTGATGCCTTTGTGGGAGCGCAGTTCACCTCCCTCCAACACCACCGCCTCTAACCGCTCGGTATCCACCCGTGTAATCTGGAGTTCAATACTCCCGTCGTCAATCAGCAGGCGGTCGTTGGGGCGCGCCGCACGGAACAGTTCAGGGATTGGCAGGGGCACCGCCGTATCGCTCTGCTCTGTCCCCAGCACAAACACGACCGATTGCCCCTCATCCAGCGGGATAGGCTCGCGGAGCGTGCCAATACGGATTTTGGGTCCCGCCAAATCCAGCAGGACACCGATGGGTATGCCGTACTGCTGTTCCGCCTCGCGAATCCAGCGGATCCACTGCCGGCGCATCTCCCAATCGCCGTGCGCCGTGTTGAGGCGAGCGACATTCATCCCCGCTTCGACCAGCTCAAAGATTTTTTCACGCTCACTGACGGCGGGTCCCAGAGTGGCGATGATTTTTGTGCGTCTCATGCTATCCCGAAAGCGTACTTCCCGGCGTACACTGCGCTGGCGTCCAGCTCGTCTTCAATCCGCAGGAGCTGGTTGTACTTAGCGACGCGGTCGGTTCGGCAGGGGGCACCGGTCTTGATTTGCCCCGCATTCGTGGCAACAGCCAGGTCGGCAATCGTGGTATCTTCGGTCTCGCCGGAGCGGTGCGAGATGATTGTGCTGAACCCGTTGCGCAGGGCGAACCGCACCGTGTCCAGCGTCTCGGTGAGTGTGCCAATCTGGTTGAGCTTGATGAGGATGCTATTGCCACACCCTTCGCGCACGCCCCGCGTCAAGCGTTCGGGGTTGGTCACGAACAGGTCGTCGCCCACCAGTTGCACCTTAGCGCCGATGGCTTGAGTCAGCCCTTGCCAGCCTTCCCAATCGTCCTCTGCCAGCCCGTCTTCGATAGAGACGATGGGGTACTGGTTTACTAACTCTTCGTAGAGGCGGATCATCTGGTCGCGGTCAAGCGTGCGCTCTTCCGCACGGAGGATGTAGTAGCCGCCCTTGTACAGTTCGGTCGCGGCGACATCGAGGGCAAGCGCAATCTGTTCGCCGGGTTCGTAGCCAGCCCGCCGAATCGCTTCCATCATCAAGTCCAGTGCCGCTTGCGGGGTCGTGACTTGGGGTGCGAACCCACCCTCATCGCCTACTGTGGTGCTGTAGCCTTTTTCGTGGACGACACGCTTGAGGTGGTGGTACACTTCGGTGCCCCATCGGAGCGCTTCGGCGAAACTCTCGGCGCCCAAAGGCACAATCATAAACTCTTGGAAATCGGCGCCGCCCTCAGCATGCTTGCCCCCGTTGAGCACATTCATCAGTGGCACGGGCAACACATGAGCGTCCACACCACCCAGATAGCGGTAGAGCGGTAGCCCGCACGATTGCGCCGCCGCATGAGCGACCGCCAGCGAGACCCCCAAGATAGCGTTTGCCCCCAGTTCCGACTTGTTGTCGGTGCCATCCAGCTCAAGCAGGGTCTCATCTATCGCCCGCTGATCCAGGGCATCCATCCCTTCCAACTGGGGTGCAATGCGTTCGTGGATATTCTCTACGGCGTTGAGGACCCCGCGTCCGAGATAGCGTTCGGGGTCATTATCGCGCAGTTCCAGGGCTTCGTGGGCACCGGTGGACGCACCCGAAGGCACTGCCGCACGCCCCTTTGAACCGTCCTCTAACTCCACCTCAACCTCAACCGTCGGATTACCCCGCGAGTCGAGTATCTCGCGGGCGTAGATGCTGTCTATGATGGACATAACCTGCTCCTTCGTCGGCAATTATACCTGCCTCAAGGCTCATAGTTGCCAGGCGGGAGGGCGTGGGGCGCCGAGTCGATTCCGCACTTGCTCTGCCTCTTGGAGGAGTCGGTGTGCCTCTTCGGGGTTGCCCTGCCGAGCGCGGAGGCGTGCTAAACTTTCAACACACCCACACCAAACAATCTGACGCCCCATCTGCTGGTTCAGTGCAATCGCCTGAGCGAGGTACTCTTCGGCTTCATCCAACCGCCCCAGCTGGATAAGCGCCTCCGAGAGGGCGAACAGTGTGTTAGCAATCATCGGCGGGACTCCCCACGCGTGCCACTCGTGCAGGCTCTCTTGCAAGGCGCGTTGGGCTTCTTCAGGATGCGTGCGCACCTTCACGAGGGAGGCAAGCACACGAGTGGTTTGGACACGGTAAGGGTCTGCCTCCTGACTGCGCGCCTGCACTGCCTGCCGAACCGACTGCTCAGCCAGGTGCCAATCGCCCACATCCAGCGCCACGCGTGTCAGCACTTCCAGAACGGACGCGGTCAGATGGAGCGACTCGCGCACCACAGGCGTCAGCAGGAGCCGCTCCGCCAGCCTCATCGCCGCCTCATAGCGTCCCTGCAGGCGTAGGAGATTGACCTGTGCGATGAGAGTCACTTCCGTAGAGACCCCGACCTGCCTATCCAATCGGAGCCGTTTTTGAATCGCCTGCTCTGCCAAATCCAGCTGCCCTTGATGGAGATAGCAATAGGCGCGCGTGATGACAACAGCCCCAAACTGCATGGGGTCGTCTTTGATGAGCGTGTCTTGTTCCAGCGTGTCCATCAGGCGCAGGACGCGCGGATAGTCGCCATGAATGAGCCAATACTCGGACTGCCATTCTATCGCATAGCCGATGAGGAGAGGGTCGCCACTGCGCTGGGCTTGGTGCAACGCTTCGGATACCCAAGCGAACGAGTCGTCGGGCGGGGTCAAGTAGAAGAAGAGGCGATGCCACACATGCGTGAGGTGGGGGTCTTGGTGGCTGTTGCGCCACTGGGTTTCTGCCTCCGCAAGATGGCGTTCAACCAACGCTAAGTCGCGCACCATGTAGGCACTGTGTACCAGCCAGTACATCACCCAACCGTAGAGGGGGTGGCTCGGTTCGCAAAGTTGGTACAGTGTGCGTGCCTCATTATAGGTTTCAGTGAACCGCTCTAATCGGAACAAGTAATGACAGCGCAAGACGCCCGCCTGAATGCGTGTGTCGGGTTCTAAGCCCAGCGTGATGGCTCGCTCCAGCCACTCCAACGCTTTGAGGAGGTAAGGACGCTGGAAGTAATAACGCAAAGTGGCTCCCATCAGCTGGACTGCCGGAACTGGCTCGCCCGCCTGGAGCGAGAACTCTATCGCCTGCCATAGGTGGCTGCGTTCGGCATCCCAATAGCTCAACCAATCGGTTATGAAGGCGTTGTATGCCTGACTTTGGCGGCTCAAGGCGACCTTTAGCACCCAATCCCGGTGGGCACTCCAAAGGTCTGCGTGGGCTGAGGCGTCCAGCTGATCGGAAGCGTACTCACGAACGACCTCCAACATGGTGTAGGAGGGTGTTTCGTCCGATGCGTGGCTCACGCGTACCAGACCCGCTTCAATCCACTCTTCCAGCCACTCCTCAAGGGTTTCTATTGGGGTATCAGGAAAACAGACCTGCTGAGCCTGCTCCAGTGTCCAAGCGTTGGGAAAGACCGACAGGCGCGGGAACCCCCCACGCGCTTCGGGGCTGAGCAGGTTCATCGTGGTATCCAACACAGCACGCAGGCTTTGATGACGCTCCCGCACCCGATGACGCTGGGCACGGAGCCAGCTGAGGCGGTGCTCCATCTGCTCCAGCATCTGGCGCGGCGAGAGCAGATTCAACCGTGTGGCAGCGAGTTCCAACGCTAACGGGATACCTTCCAGCGCCTCACACAATCGGCACAGCACCTCCTGATTCTGCTCGTTCAGCCGAAAATCGGGGCGCACACGCCGAGCATATTCCAGAAACATCTGCAAGGCGGGCGTCTCAGGCGAACAGCCCAACGCCAACGGCTTCAAGCTGAACCTCTGCTCCGAATCGATATTGAGCGGGATGCGAGAGGTCACCAGACAGCGGAAGGAAGGCACCTGTTCCAAAATCTCGGTCATCACCGGGCGCGCTTCAGGCATCAGGTGTTCCATATTGTCCAAGACGAACAGCGTGTCGGGATGCTCCTCGCAATAGAGCGCAATCTGACGCAGCGGTTGATACGATGGGGGTAGACCCAACGCCCCCACGATAGCCTGAGGGATTTCTTCAGCGCGCGCGATGGTCAACAGGTTCACCCAGCACGGGATGTGGCTTCCCGACTCTTGCAGAGTATGGGCGACTTCCAGCGCCAAGCGCGTCTTGCCCATCCCACCTAAGCCGATGAGCGTCACACACGCGGAACGCTCCAGCATCTCCTGAATCTCTTGGAGTTCGGCAGTGCGTCCGTAGCAAGGATGAGCCGGTCGGGGCAAAGAGGGGAAGAATGGGGAACCAGTCTGCTCAGTCGGCGGTGGAGTGGTGGGTTTATCGGGTCGAACCTCGCGTGGGGGTGGATGGGAACGGCTTTGCAGGGGTGGGCGTCGGTGGGGCGAGCGAACCTGCTCCGATAGCGCCTGCACGGAACCGGGTGGCGCGTGTGCCATCTCGCGTCGCCACCGATTCTGCCACGCCTCGCAAGCACGCGCCGCAAGCTCCTGATTCCCCTGAGCCATATAAAACCGAACCAACGGCTCTAAGCGCTGGGGATTGAACGGCTCTAACTCCACCAGCCGCTGAAGCCATAGCCCCAGGTGTTCGGGCGAGTCTCGGTCTAAGTCCACTAACTGTTCCAAAATGCTCAGCGCCTGAAAGTGGTACGCCATACTCTTTTCCGTCACCCAGTCGGCATAGTAGCCCGCCATGAACTCGCCCTGATAGAGGTCTAACGCGCGCACCAGCACCTGACGCTGTTGGGCGGTCTCCTGACCGAATTGGGCGACTTGAACCGCTTGCTCAAACTCTTGGACATCGGACATGAAGCGTTGGGGGGCTAAGCCGATGGAGTTCCGGTCCGCAATCAGGATTGACTCCTGCTGGTGAGGCGCTGAAAGGGCGTTGCGTAGGGTGTTGAGACACACGCTGAGGCTGGCGCGCCCATGGTCAGGCTCCGATTGGGGCCACAGCAGCTCCACCAACTGCTCCCGAGCGAAGCGATGAGGCGGTTGGCAAACCAAGTAGCCCAAGAGCAGAGCGCTCTTGACCGTGCGAAAACGCGTGATGTTCAGAGACCCCGATTGTGCCTCTAAACCGCCGAACAGCCGAAAGTACCACTCATATGAACCAGATGGCATCTCTGCTACCTCAGTATACCACGATTAAGTGAAGCAATAGGGGGTCTTTAGTCCTACTCAGCAGGGTAGAATCGTCGCATATGAAGATTGTGATTGCCGGTGGCAGTGGTTTTATTGGGCGTGCGATGGTATCTGCGTGGGCACCGCGCTCGGAACTGGTAGTGTTGACCCGCAATCCCGAGCGAACTCAACCCAAGTTGCCTTCAGGCGCGCGTGCGGTCGGCTGGGACGGTCAAGCGTCAGGTGAGTGGGTGCAGGAGTTGGCGAACGCCGATGCCCTGGTGAACCTCTCGGGCGAGACGATTGCCCAGCGCTGGACACCCGCCGTGAAGGAGCGCCTGCGTACCAGTCGTGTCGTGCCCACCCAGTGCTTGGTGCAGGCGGTCGAATCGCTTGACCGGCGTCCGTCGGTGTGGCTCCAAGCGTCGGCAATCGGGGTCTATGACCAATCGCCCGAGACGACCGCCACCGAAGCCTCGCCGCCCGGCTCGGGGTTCTTAGCCGAGTTGGGGCAGGCATGGGAGCGCGCTGCAGAGCCTGTGGCGTCGCTGGGCATTCGGCTATGCTACCTGCGAATCGGGGTCGTACTGGGCGAGGGAGGCGGCGCACTGGAACGGATGTTGACCCCCTTCAAACTCGGTGTGGGCGGTCCCATCGGTTCGGGCGACCAGTGGCTCTCGTGGATTCACCTGGACGATGTTGTGGGCGCCGCCGAGTTTTTGATTCAGCGGGCTGACCTGTCGGGTGCGTTCAACTTCACGGCGCCCAACCCCGTGACGATGAACGAGTTTGCGCGCACCTTAGCGCGTGTGCTGGTGCGTCCGGCGCCGTTCCGTGTGCCCGGCTTCGCGCTGAAACTCATGATGGGCGAGATGGCAGAGATTGTTCTGGAGGGTTCCAAAGTCCTGCCCCAACGCCTTCTGGAGGCAGGCTATCCGTTCCGCTATCCCGAACTGGAGCCTGCCCTGCGCACCCTGTTAGGTAAATGAGTCGGGTCTATTCGTGGCGTGCGATGGGCACCGACTATCGGCTCTGGTTGCCCACCCTGAACGAGAGCGATGGCGAGGCGGTCGCTTTTGAACTGCGCGAGGCGGTCAAACGCTTAGAACGCCAGCTGAGCCTCTATCAGCCCGACAGCGACCTGTGCTACCTCAACGCCCACGCCCACCAGCATCCCGTCTGCCTGGAGCCTGAGATGTTTCGCCTCATCCAGCTCTGCAAAGCGCTCTGGGAACAGACGGAGGGCGCCTTTGACCCCTCCATCACCCCCGTGCTGAGGCTATGGGGCTTCGTGGACAAGCAGTACCGTGTGCCCGAACCCAGCGCGATTGAGCAGGCGATGGAGCAGGTGGGGATGGACTTGGTGCTGCTGGAACCCGAGGGGCGTTGGGTCTACTATGCCGTGCCCGGCGTAGAGCTCAGCTTCGGTGCGATTGGCAAAGGTTGGGCGGTCGCCGAGTGCCGACGCCTGCTGAACGAGTTGGGGATTCCCTCAGCGCTCATCGATGCGGGGGGAAGCACTTTCTATGCGCTGGGACACTCACCCGACGACTCAGGGTGGCGCGTGCGCGCGACGCCTGAGTGTGAAATCGTGCTTACCGATAGGGCGTTTGCCACATCGGGAGGCGCCGAGCAGTGGTTCGAGGCGGGGGGCAAGCGCTACTGCCATCTGATCGACCCGCGCACGGGCTATCCCCTGCCCAGCTGGCGTCAGCTCTCGCTGGTTCATTCCGACCCTGTGTTGGCGGACGCACTCAGCACCGCGCTCGTGGTAGACCCCGAACTGCGCACACGGTTCCCCGACCTGCAGATGTGGCTGGAAGACGCCTCAGAGTAGCGCGCCGGTACGCACCACACGATGGGGGCGACTGCCTATGCGGGTCGTGAGTTCGTGCGGTGTCGTCTCCAGAATCTGGGCGAGCGTCTCCACCCGTACCTCTGCCGTTTGCTCCCGCCCGATGAGCGTGGCGGTATCGCCCACTTGGAGGTCGGGCAACTCGGTGGCGTCCACCATCAGCATATCCATACAGACGCGCCCAATCTGGCGAACCCGACGCCCTCGCAGGACAATCGGGGCTTGATTGCTCAGCCCTATCGGGTAGCCGTCTGCGTAGCCGACGCCCAGCGTGGCGCCCCGCGTGGGGCGCGAGGCGCGGTAGCGCCAGCCGTAGCTAACGCCCCGCCCCGCAGGAATCTCGCGAACCGATAGCACCCGCGCCCGC
>JBDNDR010000149.1:0-5635 GCA_046718995.1 Fimbriimonadales bacterium | reverse complement strand
CGTGTGGCTCACCACCTCTTGGAGTCCCGCGCTCAACAGGAGGGTACGCAGTCGCTCGCTGAAAGCCCCTTCGGGACTGTCTTTGCCCTGTGTGGTGTGCCCTGCAGGCGGCGATTCAGGGATGCGCTCGTAGCCGAGAATGCGTCCCAGCTCCTCTACCAAATCCACCTCGCGCACCAGGTCGTTGCGGTAGAGGGGAACTTGCGTTTCAAAGGTGCGCTGGCTCTGGTCGGCAGGCGCAGGTTTGAGGTTCAGCCGCTCCAGCACCGCTTTAGCCTCGTCGGGAGCGATTGAGAAGCCGAGCAGTTGTTCCGCACGGTCTAATCGCAGGCTCAGTTGGCGCGCAGGGATGGGGTTCGGGTAGACATCGATCATTCCCTCCACCGCACGCACACCCGTCCACTCCTCAATCAGCTCGCACACCCGATATTGGGCGACAATCACCAAGTTCGGGTCTACAAACCGCTCAAACCGATAGGACGACTCGGTGCGCAGTCCGAGTTGGCGCGCGGTGGCTCGGATAGAGAACGGGTTGAAGTGGGCAGATTCCATCAGCACATTATAGGTGGTGGGGCTGATTTCGGTCTCGGCACCGCCCATCACGCCTGCCACTGCCACAGGGCGCTCCGCATCGCAAATCATCAGCATCTCGGTCGTGAGAGCATGTTCCTGTTCGTCCAGCGTCTGGATGCGTTCGCCCTGATAGGCTCGGCGCACCACAATCCGTGCCCCTTTCAAAGTGTCCAGGTCAAATGCGTGGAGCGGCTGTCCCAGTTCCAGCATTACATAGTTGGTGGCGTCTACCAAGTTGGAGATGGGGCGCATACCTGCGGCGAGCAAGCGATTCTGGATGCGGGCGGGCGACGGCGCAATCTTCACGCCCCGAATCACGCGTGCACCATAGCGAGGGCACAGGTCGGGGTCACGAATCTCCACTTGAGCGTACTCGGCAGTTTCGCCCGGCTGGGGAATGAGCGGGTTCAATATCTGCTCGTTCAGGCGGTGGAAGAGCGGGGTCGGCTCACACTCGGAGCCGAGCATAGCGTACACCTCGCGGGCAATCCCGAAGATGCTCAGGCAGTCCCCTCGGTTGGGCGTGATATAGAGTGCCAGCACCTCGCCTTGGGGGGTATCCAGCACCTCTTCCACTTCCAACCCCACCATCGTGAGCCGTTCCGCTAACGCCTCGGCGCTGAGGTCAAACTGCACGAAATCCTTGAGCCACTCTATTGGCACTCGCATCGTCGTTCACAAGATTGGGAACTGCGCCAGGAAACGCAGGTCGTTTTCTAAGAACAGGCGCAGGTCGTCCACGCCGTACTGGAGCATCGGAATGCGCTCGATTCCCAGCCCGAAGGCGAAGCCCGAGTAGCGCTCCGAGTCGATCCCATAGTGTTCCAAAATGTTGGGGTGGATTAGTCCTGCCCCGCCCAGTTCCAGCCAGCCTCCCTTCCACGAGATGGCGAAATCCACGCCCGGCTCCACGAACGGGAAAAAGTCGGGGCGGAAGCGCACGCGCACATCGGGTCCGAACATAATCCGTGCGAACTGGGTGAGCGTGCCCTTCAGATGCGCCATACTCACGCCCTCATCCACCATGAAAGCGTCTACCTGGTGGAAGGTGTGGGAGTGGGTGGCGTCCACATTCTCGTAGCGGAAACAGCGCCCGATGATAGCGATGCGCAACGGGAGGGAACGCTCGCCCCGTTGAATTTGCTCAAAGATGCGCCCCTGAATGGATGTGGTCTGCGTGCGCAGGAGCCAACCATCCGCCACATGGAACGAGTTTTGCGCGTCCATCGCCGGATGGTCGGGTGGATAGTTGAGCGCACCGAAGTTGTAGGCGAACTGTTCCAACTCGTAGCCCTCTACGAACTCAAAGCCCAAGCCGATCAGGGCGGACTTGACGCGCCGAGCGGTCAGGGTGAGCGGGTGGAGATGGGCTGGTCGTAAGGGAACACCGGGCAGGGTTGGGTCTAACCGTTCCGTTTCCAGACGCTGCTGGAGCTCCTGTTGGGCGAGTTGTTCGCGTCGGCGTGCGATTGCCTGTTCGAGGGTCTCGCGCGCCTGGTTCACTGCCTGCCCAAACAGCGGACGCTGGTCAGGCGGTAGGCTCCCCACTTGGCGCAGGAGCGCGCTCAGCTCGCCCTTCTTGCCGAGATAGCGCGACTCCACCGCTTGCAGGTCGGCGGTGGAGCGACATTGGGCGATGGCATCGTGCGCCTGCTGAAGGAGCTGCTGAACGGTCTCCATCGGGTTTAGGAACGCACGGTCTGAACGAGCATTCCGAACGCTTCGGGGTCGCGCACTGCCATCTCGGCGAGTTGCTTGCGGTTGATTTCGATGCCCTTTTCTTGGAGGGCGTGGATGAACTCCCCGTAGCGCAGTCCGTGCTGTCGGCAGGCGGCGTTGATGCGCATAATCCAGAGTTTACGGAAGTCGCGCTTGCGTTGGCGTCGGTCGCGGAACGCATACATCAGCGACTTCATGACCTGTTCGTGCGCCTTGCGATAGAGTTTGCTCTTGGCACCGTAGTAGCCCTCGGCGCGCTTGAGCAGTTTCTTGTGGCGTCGGCGCGTGACGATTCCACCTTTAACGCGTGGCATACCAGTTCCTCCTTACTTATTTCCCTGCCAAAAGGCGGTTGATACGGCGGTATTCGCCCTTGAAGAGTTCATCTTCAAGGTCAAGGCGTCGCTTCCGACTGGGGCTCTTGCTCAAGAAGAGGTGGCTGTTGCCCGCCTTCTTGTGCATCAGTTTGCCCGTCGCTGTCCGCTTGAACCGCTTGGCGGCGGTTTTGCTCGTCTTCATTTTTGGCATCTGCTGTACCTCCTTCGGTGCTCGACTTCGGTTTCGGGGTCGGCTTCTTGCGTGGTGCGATTACCATCACCATCTGGCGCCCGTCCATCGCAGGCGCCTTCTCTACCGTGCCGACCTCTTCCAGAGCCGAAGCAATCTTCTGCAGGAGCGTTTCGCCCAGTTGTGGGCGACTGAACTCGCGACTGCGGAAGATGACCACAAATTTTACCTTATCGCCATCCTCCAGAAACTCCTGAGCATTACGAATCTTGGTCTCTATGTCGCCTTTGGCGATATTCGGGCGTAACCGTAGCGTCTTGACATCGCCGACCTTCTGCTTCTTCTTCGCCTCCTTCGCCAGCTTCTCTTGTTCGTAGCGATAGCGCCCGTAGTCCAGAATCCGGCATACAGGCGGGTCGGCGTTCGGCGCCACTTCCACAAGGTCTAATCCCTTATCCTGGGCGATTTTAAGGGCGCGACGAATATGCATCACGCCCAACTGCTTTCCATCGACATCAATCACTCGCACCTCTTTGGCGCGAATACGGTTGTTAATCCTTAGTTCCTTCTGAATGGCAGTGTCACCCTCGCTTTTGTCAAAGTGTGGGATAGTATACCCATTACTCCGCCAGCGCTTGTCCTATCACGCGTAGAATCTCTTCGCGCAGCTCGTCGCTATACCCGACCTCCGTGTAGCGGATGACGCCCTTTTTGTCCACGATATACATTGTGGGGAACGCCTCCACCTTATACCGACGCATCACATCCGACTCGTTGGTTGGAACAACGATGCGATAGGTAATCTTGTTCGACTCGATAAAGGCGCGCACCTCTTGTTCCGTACCCGATTGCAGAGCCACACCCACGACCTCCAGTCCACGCGACGCATACTTGTCGTGCAGTTCTTGGAAGAACGGCATCGACTCGCGACACGGTCCACACCAAGTCGCCCAGAAGTCGACCAGATAGACCTTCTCTTGGCGCCCCCCCAACTTGACCTCTTTCCCAGCCAGGTCTTTCATCTGCATCTCGGGCAGTTTCTGCCCGCGACGGAGTGCTGATTGGGAAGGCGACACAGCAAATAACAGGACAGCTATCCCGATAAGCACCAAAGGTACCGCAAATTTTGCCATCATTTCGCCTCCTCACAGATTATACCACGCACGATGAGAGGCTAAGGCAATGAATCGGAACTCTGCATCCCTGTTTCACTCTTTCCCCGTCATTCTGTAGAGACCGTCTGGTCTTCCTGCTGGCGGATAGGCACTATCTTGACGAACTGGTGCAGGTCGTTGGCGACGATTTGACGGATGGCGCGCGCCTCCTCATGTTGCTGACTGGTGTCCAGTTCGTGGGCATACAGCAGGAGCAGGCGTCGCAGGTCGTTGTGGTCATCGGTCTGGGTGGGCAGAATCTGCACTTTCGCGCCTCGTGCCAGCCGACACCGGAGCGCCTGCTCGGTCAGCCCCCACTCGTGCCAGAGTTTGACATACACAACACCGCCTGTCATCCCCGCACAGAGGTAGGGACCCGGGTCGCCCAGCACCACGACACGCCCGCCCGTCATATATTCAAAGGCAAAGCCCTTCAGATGCGCGCGCTCTAAGCACTGTAGGGGGTCTCGCTCCACAGGATGCTGGAGGCGTGCCCCGAACACCACCTCGGCACCCGAGAGGCGCACACAGGCTCGGCTATCGGCATAGCCCTGCACGATAAAGAACCCACGCTGGGCACCGTAGGCGAAACTCTTGCCCACACTGCCATCCACGCGCATCCCTTGAAGGTTGGTGCCCTTCAACACGGCGACCATGCCCCCACAGGCGCTCTTGGCAACGCCGTCCTGCGCGCCCCCTTCCACCCGAATCGCCAGCGGAGGCACATTGAATGCGCCCAGCCCATGCCCCGCCAGCGTCTGACTGAGACAGAGGTCAACGCGACTGACGCTCTTGAGACCCTCAGGCATCCACTCGGAGTAGCCTTTGGGAGTCGGTAGCCCGATTCGGGCGCGAGTGAGCGTGCCTGCCAGGTGTGCCCCAATCGCCTGATCCATCGCCTCGAGCTCCGTATCTTCGTACACCAGCCCCTCCGGCGAGCGGTCAACTTCGCTGAGTATCGCTTGGGTAATCCACTGGGTGGTGTAGGAGCGTAGGCGTGCGATTCGGCGTGAGCTGCTCTCACCGCGCGGTTCAGGTAGCGGTGCCGACACAAAGAGTGGGCTAAGGTCTATCTGTTCTTGGTGAGCCATCTGGCAGAGCAGGTCGGCTCGCCCCACGAGGCTTTGCAAGCGGTCGTAGCCCAGCTGAGCGACTTGGTGGCATACCGCCTCGCCCATCGCACGGAAAAACTGCACCAAGCGCGCTACCGCCAGATCAAACTGCTGAGGCTCAAAGCGTTTTAGACCCCGTGCTTGGGCTTGCTCCAGAGTGGTCATCTGGGTAGCGATTCCTACATGGCAGGTGTCGGTCTGACAGCCGCGACAGATGGTACAGCCGATAGCCACCATCGCCAGCGTGCCGAACCCGACCCGATTAGCGCCGAGCAGAACCATACGCACCACATCGATTGCCGAGCGGATGCCGCCATCTGCCCACAGTTCCACGCTCTCGCGTAGCCCTGCTTGGGTAAGCGCGTGGTGCGCCAAGTGGAGACCAATCTCCACAGGTAGTCCTGCCCGGTGAATTGCGTGGGCGCGTGCGGCACCTGTACCGCCATCGTAGCCGGAGAGCGTAATCACATCGGCACCCGCCTTAGCGATGCCCACCGCTATCACACCGATATTGGCTACCACCGGCACCTTCACGACGACCTTCGCGCGCGGGTTGACCGTCTTGAGCTC
>JBDNDR010000148.1:0-5714 GCA_046718995.1 Fimbriimonadales bacterium | reverse complement strand
CACCCTCGACCGGCGCACCTTTCATCGTGTGTACGGTTACATTCCGAATCGCATAGGTTTCGCGGGATTGAACGGCACGCTCGCGCGAAGCGGAATAGACGGGCGAGAGGGGGCTACGCGGTGTGGTATCGCCCATACCGTGAACGCTTATCAACAACCCGAATCCGAACCCAAGTAGAGATACCCTGCGCATAGAAAGTCTTTTCTATCCGCTTCAAGAAGTTCCTGCTCCCCATCGGTTCCCTATCACGCCAAAAGGCAGCCCCTTCAGGTATCCTATGGCAGGTGAGAGAATGATTATACGCAAGCCGAACCGCCTTATTAACGAAAAAAGCCCCTATCTACTTCAGCACGCTTATAATCCTGTGGACTGGTACCCTTGGGGGGTAGAGGCGTTTTTCAAAGCGAAAGCCGAAAATAAGCCGATTTTCCTGTCTATTGGGTACTCCTCGTGCCACTGGTGCCATGTGATGGAGCGCGAGTCGTTTGAGAACCCCCAGATTGCCGAGCTGCTCAACACCCTATTCGTGCCTGTGAAAGTGGACCGTGAGGAGCGTCCCGATGTGGATGAGGTGTATATTACTGCGGTGCAGTTGATGGTGGGGCATGCGGGCTGGCCCCTCTCGGTGTTCCTCACGCCCGATGGACTACCGTTCTATGGCGGTACCTATTACCCACCCCAAGTGTTCGCAGACCTGCTCGCGCGTGTGAGCCAAGTCTGGCTTCAAAGCCGTGATAGTGTCCTGCGTGGCGCGGAGGAGCTCCGACAGAACCTTGCTCAGCTGGTCGCGGCGCGCCATAGCGAGATGCAGGGGGAACCCACACCCGAAATCTTTCGCGCCTACAAAGCGCAACTGCTGGCAGGCTACGACCCCCAGTACGGTGGGTTCGGAGGCGCACCCAAGTTCCCGCCCAGCACGGCGCTCTTGCCGATGCTCTACTTGGCGACCGAAGCGAACGATGACCAACTGGGGCTGATGGCGCTCAATACTTTGCTCCAGATGGCGCACGGCGGGATTTATGACCATATCGGCGGAGGCTTCCACCGCTACTCGACCGATGCGAAGTGGTTCTTGCCCCATTTTGAGAAGATGCTCTACGACAACGCTCAGCTGGGCTATGCCCTTACCCACGCCTACGCACTGACAGGGATGGAAATCTATGCGGAGTTCGCCCACGGCACTTTTCAGTGGCTTCTGAGAGAGATGCGTCTGCCCGACGGCGGCTTCGCCAGCGCGCTGGACGCCGATAGTCCCGAAGGCGAAGGCTACTACTACACCTGGCGGGAACACGAAATCTACGAGGTGCTGGGCGAGGAGGAGGCGCCCCTGTTCTGCAAAATCTATGAGGTCACGCCCGAAGGCAACGCCCACGATGAGGCGACAGGACGCCCCACCGGGCGCAATATCCTCCATATGACCCAACCGCTCGAAGCGCACGCCAACGAGCTGGGCATCCCGCTGGAGCAACTCAACGAACGGCTGAGCGCGATGCGTGCGAAACTGCTCCAAGCACGCCAAGCCCGAACGGCTCCTGCACGCGATGATAAGGTGCTGACCGACTGGAACGGCTTAGCCATCTGGGCGCTGGGGTACGCCTCGGATGCGCTGGAGACGCCCGAATATTACCAGCGTGCCAGCGAGTGTGCCGAGTTCCTCTGGCGCACAATGTGGGATACCGAAGGCGTCCTACTCCATCGCTACCGTGAGGGCGAAGCGGCAGTGCCTGCGTACCTGACCGACTACGCCTACTTCGGGATGGGACTGATGAGCCTCTATGAAGCGAACCCCGAACCGAAGTGGCTGGAACGCGCCATCCAACTCGCTGACCAGATGATAGAGCGATTCCACGATGCCGAGTTCGGGGGGTTCTTCACCACCGACCGCCACCATGACCTGCTCATTCTGCCAGTGAAGACCTATCAAGACCGTGCGATGCCCTCAGGCAACGGCGCTGCCGTGCAGTTTCTGGCACAACTCAGTACGGTACTGATGGTGGACGACCCAGAGCGTAGCGAGCAGTACCACGACCTCGCAGCGGGCACCCTTGCCTCATGCTGGCGACTGCTGGAACGCGCGCCAGTAGTGGGGGATAGCCTGCTGTATGGCTACCTGCTCCTGGAGGGCGAGACGATGACCCTGCCCAACATGCAAATGGATGTCCCAACGCTGGACGAACAGGAGCAAGAAGGTCCCGTGCGCGTCAGTTTAGTGCCCCAGCCTGAAGGGTTGGTGGTGGTGTTCGAGATTGATGAGGGATGGCACATCAACGCCCCCGAAGCGCAATCGGGACGCATCGCAACTCAGGTGGAAGTCACAACCGACCTGCCCATAGAGTTTGGCGAACCGCACTGGACTCCCTCGGCTCCGTACACTGCTGGGGGCGAGACCCTCTATGTGTATCAGGAGAGCGCTGCAGCGATTGTGCCGATAGCCCGCGCCGAAGCAACCGGCGGGATGGAAGGTCATGTGCGCGTGCGGGTGGTCTACCAACCCTGCAACGACACCGAATGCCAACTCCCAGTGGAGCGCGTGTTCCTGTTGCCGGTGAGCCTGCGCGAGGAGTGACGCGCGCCCCAATGAGGCATTTTGGGGGTAGACGCGCAGGTCTGCTCCCATAGGGTTATCCCTGCTCCTCTCGGTATCGGCGGATTATGGCGTCAATCTCTGGCTGTCGGCGGAAGGCGTTGAGCTCGGCAATCAGGTCATCCTGAAGTTGGAGCCACTTTACGGCAGAGTAGACCTTCTGCAACCCCTCCAGCAGTTCGCCTGCCGCCTCAGAGTGGTACACATATGCAGGAACGGGTTCGGGCTGGAGTCGAGCGCGTATTTGTATGCGTACCGAGTTCATATCTACCAGCCGACCGGGGCAGGTCTTGTTGGTGGGAGTAGGTGCCAGCCCCCGCCGAACTAGCTCATTCACCTCACGATGCCCCATCACGATTAAGCCGTCAGGTTCGTCTAAGAACTTCTGGGTGAGACCATACTGCTGGAGCATTTCGATGGTGTGCTGGATGCCCGCTTCCATCTGCTGAGGTGTCAGGGGAGCGATGTCGCCGTGCCCTGAGAAGCAGATGTGGTAGGTCGTCTCGTTGATGCCTGCCACACCAGCGGGGATTTTGTTCGGGTCGCGTCCGGGTTCAACAGTGCCGTTGAAACGGATGACGGCGTTGTAGCCGATTTCACTCCAACCGCGCTCTCGGTGCCACTGGTCAATCTGTTGGGCAGTCGTGTCAAATGCCTGGCTACCGCGTCCGTGGGCGGCGGTGTGCCACACGATGCGTTCTATCTTACGGGCTACTTTGCGTGCCATGTTTTTGCCTCCGGGCTTTAGGAAGATTCCAGCGTGGGAGGTCAGCCCTCAATAGCGTACCTAATAGTTGCCGAAGGCTGTGGGAATCTGGACGGCTAAGTCGTTAGGTCAGCAAGCGTGCCACGGGAGTCTGTCCGCCGTACACCTGTGCGCCCGTGTGGGTCAGAATTTCCACCGAGTTGGAGAAGATGAGTAGGTCGACTTGGCTCCCCCGCTCAATAAATGAGACTTTCTGGGCAGGGCAGACCGACTCGCCCTCGCGCACATAGGTCGTAATCTTGTTCACGAACTTGTCGGCAATCTCTACCATCGCCACCCGAACTCGCTCGTTTTCAATAAAAACGGTTTGGCGCTCGTTTTCCAGATGGTAGCGTTTGCCCAGCAGGTCTACCGCCCGTCGGAGCCATGCCATACTGACATATTCCCATAGGTCTACCATTGGCAGGTTCGTTTTGGCAGGGGTGTAGACGATGCGGCGCACATGCCCTGCGATGGGGGCATAGTTGTAGTGGACATCCAGCGGACTCATGTAGATTCCAATCAGCCATCCCTCGGGAGGGACGCCTTCCCAGTCGGCATGGGTGATTTCGCGAATCGGGATGGGGCGCCCCAGCTTCTCGGCGAACACCTTGCCATCCGCACTCACAGGACGGATATAGACCACTTTGCCATCACAAGGGGCGAGGATGAGGTTTTCGTCGGGTGGGGGCACACGGAGCGGGTCGCGATAGAACCATACCTTGCGCAAGAACCAGTTCGCACCGCCGACAACTGCCCCCGCGCCGAGCAGCACCTTGAGCCAAGTTGGAACCTTCACAGCCCGATTCTACCCCACCCAGCCCAGTAGGTAGAATCGTACAGCGAGGAGGCGAACAATGAACGCAAACTTCCAGAACTGGCTTCGGCAAAGTATCGAGGAACTCAAAGCCCAGAACCTTTATAAGCAACCGCCGATTTTGGAAAGCCCCCAAGGTGGGCGGGTCAAGATGGGCGGTCGGTGGCTCATCAACTTGGCGTCCAATAACTATCTGGGCTTAGCGAACGACCCCCGACTCAAGCAGGCGGCGATTGAGGCAGTCCAGCAGTGGGGGGCAGGAGCGGGCGCCGTCCGATGGCTGGGCGGAACCAACACCCTCTATGAGCAACTGGAACAGAAACTTGCCGAGTTCAAAAAGACCGAAGCGGTGCTGGTGTTCCAGTCGGGCTTCAACGCGAACTCCGGCACGATACCCCCATGCTTCGTGGACGGCGATGTGATTATCTCCGACGAGCTAAATCACGCCAGCATCATCGACGGAGTGCGCCTGAGCGCCGCGCGCTATAAAAAGAGCGAAGGCTTTGTGTATGAACACGCCAACATGAACCACTTGGAGGACATCCTCAAGCGCACCCAAGAGTTCAAGAAGCGCTTAATAGTAACCGACGGCGTGTTCAGTATGGATGGCGATATTGCCCCTCTGCCTGACATCGTAGCGTTGGCGGAGAAGTATGATGCGGTGGTGATGGTGGACGATGCCCACGCCTCAGGTGTGCTGGGCGAACACGGGAGCGGCACCACCAGCCACTTTGGGCTATATGGGCGTGTGGACATCCAGCTCGGCACCCTGTCCAAAGCGATTGGGGTGGTGGGCGGCTATATCGCGGGGAGCAGTCTGCTCAAGGAGTGGCTGGTCAACCGAGGGCGTCCCTACCTCTTTAGTACGGCGCTCCCCCCCGCTGCGATTGGGGCGATTCTCAAGGCGGTGGAAATCTTGCAGACCGACCCGGAGCCGATGCGCAAACTGTGGGACAACACCCGCTACTGGAAGGAGAGCCTCAACCAGCTCGGCTTTGACACGATGGGGTCTGAGACGCCCATCACGCCGGTATACTGTGGCGACGAGGCGATTGCCCAGCAGATGGAGGCGCGCCTGAAGGAAGAGGGGGTCTTCACGATTGCGATTGTCTATCCCACTGTGGCGCGGGGCAAGGCACGCGTACGCACGATGCCCAACGCCACGCATACCCGCGAAGACCTTGATGAGGCACTCTCAGCGTTTGAGCGGGTCGGGAAGGAACTTGGCGTGATTGCTCGCTGGATTTAGGGTACAATTGTTCTGTAATGGCATTTACTGTAAGCGACTTGGAAGAGATGATGCGCCTCCTGCAGGAGAACCCAGCGAAGCGGGAGGCACTTCGTTTCATCTTGTTGGGGGAGGAGCTTTTGCAACTGCCCGAACAGTTCGCTCGCCTCACGACCGTTGTAGAGCGATTGGTGGAGGCTGTACAACGCTTAGAGCAAACCCAGCAGGAGATGTTGGGCGTACAGCAACAGCATACGCAAGCCATCCAGCAACTGCAAGAAACCCAGCAGGAGATACTGGAAGTGCAACAACAGCACACGCGAGAAATCCGCGAAACGC
>JBDNDR010000147.1:0-5727 GCA_046718995.1 Fimbriimonadales bacterium | reverse complement strand
CTGGCGTGCGAGCGTGCCGGTGGAGCCTGCTGTGGTCGGGTTCGGGCTTGCTGTGAGGTTCGTGATGCTGGCGACTGCCCCCTGAACGAGTTGGTATCCTCCAGGGGCGTAGTAGTGGTTGAGGATCTCCTGCCAGTTCTTGGTGCCGAACCCGTGTTGCGGTGCGGCGGTCGTGCAGGCTTGGCTACTGGAGAGTCGCCTGCCCGTTGCCCAGCGTGCGGAACCCCACTGGCACATCCCGCGCCCGTGCCCGTTCGTGCTGAAGCCGGAGCAGACCGGGTCATAGATACAGGGCCAGCTGGAGCCTGTGCCCGAATAGCCGTTCCCGCATCCGGCGTTGTTGTTCTCGGCGGAGTATTCCGAGCGTGCGATATTGCCTGCGGAGGTCAGAAGCACATACCGCGTGGTCGCGTCCACCGCGGCGTTGCCGTTGCTGGTCTGGTTGCCTGTGAACACTTGGCACGAGGTACTATCGCAGATGTCGTAGGTGCTGGTGGCAGGGCTGTAGACAAACGAGACCCCATAGCTGCGCACGGCGACCGCACCCGCTCGGAGCGAGTCCATCCCGCCCGGCACATTGCCCCAGCAGGCGTACCACTCGCTGGTGATGACCCCCTTACAGTAGGTGTCGATGGTGTAGACCTCCACGCCGCCGGGACAGTTGGTTCGGCTGGTGCAGTTGCGTCCGACGCGAATGTACTTGGGCAAGACAATCGGGGCTGGGGCTAAGGGCACGAAATCGCTGGGCGGCTCTGGTTCGGGTTCCGTTGGGGACGGCTCAGGCTTACAATCGGTGCAGGGCGCTTTGGGTTCTTCTTGGCGGTGGCGTGGCGAGCGCATATCGGTCGTGTCCAGCCCACTGCCAGGTTCCAGTGTGAGCCGATAAATCCAGTCGCCCTCGCTCCAAACTTGTACCTTCTCCAGTTGGCGTGTGCGATAGCCCTCGTGCGCTATCTGGAGCGTAGCGTAGCCTGTCTTACAGGGTTCCACGGGGAACTGCACCAGAAAGAAGCCCCGCGAATCGGTGAGGGATTGCGTGCCTGTTTCAAGGACTTGGATGCGTGCGTTGGCAATCGGCTGTCCCGAAAGGTCGTCCATCAGCCAGCCCACCACGAGCATCTGTCCCGGTTTGCGCAGGCTCCAGAGGAACTGAGTGCGGGTTTCCAGGGGTGGCTCCACAGGGTCTAAGAAGAACCGATAAGGGGGCATCGGCTCTTCCAGGCGCACAGTTAGCCCGACCGCTTGGTAGCCTGCGCTGTTGGCATAGAGCAGGTACTCCCCTTCTGGTAGGGTGATTGCGGCGCGTCCGTCGGAGTTGGAACGCAGTTGATAGACCGTTTGCGTGGGCAGGTGCGTCAGCTGGACATCGGCGATCAGCGCGCGCCCTGTGGCGGAGTCGTGGAACCGAAGATTGAACGGAATCGATTGTGCCAGTGCTAAGGCGCTCATCCAAACCGCACCCAATAAACAGGCAATCCCTTTCCCGTAGCGCATGACCTTAGTATACACCACTTATGAGAGGTTTTGCGGGATGGCGAGTAGATTGGGATGGTGCATCTGTCATCGGAGAGCCGTTTGGGTACAATAATTGTTCGTAGCCTTGCGCTACGAGGGGGAGCGCCATGAAAGCGTATTGGATTGACTTGAATGATGTTGTCCAGCATCCTGGACGCCGAGTGGAGTACCCACTCGAAATCTGGCTGGAGCGTGAAGAGGCGCCCCCACTGGCGGAACCGTTACGCGGAACGCTGGTTGCTGAAAGTGGCGGTCGGATTGTCCGATTGCACGGCGAGTTCCACACGGTGGTGTGGTTGGAATGCGGTCGCTGTTTGAGCTACTTTCAGCTGCCGGTAGACTTTGAACTGCACGAGGAGTTCCCTCTGCAGGGGATCCCTTCGGGTGTTTCGTCGGCGGGCTTCGCTACGGTGGAAGACAAGGACTCGTTCCCCGTATTTGAGGGGAACCTATTGCGCGCCGATGACCTGCTTCGGCAATATCTGTTGCTGGAGCTGCCGATGGCACCGGTGTGTCGTGACGACTGCAAAGGGTTGTGCCCCAGTTGTGGGCATAATCTGAACGAAGGCGAGTGCGCCTGCGCCCCGCGCAAGGGGCATCCCGCCTTTGAAGCGCTCGCACGCGCTTGGTACACGGACGAAGAGACCAATTAGGAGGAAACAGAGATGGCAAATCCGAAACGCAGACACTCGCACGCACGGGGCGCGAAGCGCCGAACGCACTACAAACTGGAAGTGCCCGGCTTGAGCCGATGTAAGCAGTGTGGGGCGGTTCAACTCCCCCACCGCGCCTGCCCAACTTGCGGCTACTACCGCAAGCGCAAGTACGAGAACGCTATCGTCGGCAACTCGGCAGACTAAGCAATGACTATCGCCGTTGACGCGATGGGGGGCGATTACGCGCCCCAAGAAATCGTCGCAGGCGCCCTCGAATCGGCGCGCCAAGTGAGCTTCGACATCGTGCTCGTGGGCGATACCGAACAGGTGGAGCCGCTCCTGCCCAAACGCGGACGACCCGACAACCTCCACCTGCACCACGCCTCGCAGGTCATCACGATGGACGACTCGCCCGTTATGGCGATGCGACGCAAGCGCGACTCCTCGCTGGTGGTCGCCGCCAAAATGGTCAAAGAGGGCAAAGCGGACGCCCTCGTCTCGATGGGCAACACAGGAGCGGTCGGCGTCGCCGCGAAACTGCTCTGGGGCGGACTGCCCTATGTAGACCGCCCTGCCATCGCCACCGTTCTACCCACTTACTCAGGGCGCTGTGTGCTATTGGATAGCGGAGCGACGGTGGACTGCTCGCCACGCCAACTGCTGGACTTCGCGCTGATGGGGCAAATCTATGCCAGCCAGGTGCTGGAGATAGAAAGCCCGCGAGTGGGACTGCTCAACATCGGCGAGGAAGCCACAAAGGGCAACAGCGTCACGAAAGAGGCATATCAACTGCTCCAAAGCCAGCTCGGCGAGGAGTTCATCGGTAATGTGGAGGGTAAGACCTTCTTTGAAGGGGTCGCCGATGTGGTGGTGTGCGACGGGTTCGTGGGCAACATCTTTCTCAAAACGAGCGAGGGCGTCGCCGAGATTGTGCTGAAGGTGGTCAAAGAGGAGCTGACGCGCAACCGCCTGAGCACGCTCCCGTTAGCTCTGTTGAAGCCTGCCTTCAGCCGAATCAAGCGTCGCTTGGACTACCGCGAGTATGGGGGCGCCCCCCTGCTCGGCGTGGATGGGGTGTGTATCATTGGGCATGGGCGTTCCGACCGCTACGCGGTGCGTCAAGCCATTTCGGTCGCTGCGCAGGCGGTGGCGAACCGGCTCATCCCCACCCTACATCACGCTTTGACCCTACTCCATCAAGAAAAGGAGGGCTAATGCGTCTGCGCATCACGGTGCTGGGCTGTGGCACTTCGATGGGAGTGCCCCAGATTGGGTGTCGCTGTGAGGTCTGTACCTCATCGGACTTGCGCAATCACCGTACCCGTCCCGCTGTCCATCTGATGACTGAGCGGGCGCGCGTGGTTATTGATGCCCCGCCCGAGCTAAGGCTCCAACTCATTCGCACCGGGTTGGACGACCACCTGGACGCCGTGCTCATCACCCATACCCACGCCGACCACATCATGGGCTTGGACGATGTGCGTGGCTTTACTTTGCGCACGCAGACTCCGATGCCCGTCTACGCTGAACCAAGCGCGCTGGACGACCTCAAGCGCGTCTTTCGGTATGTGTTTTTCCCCTATCCGCCGGGCGTCAGCACGCCCCAGATACAGTTTCTGGAACTGCCCAGCCCACTCCAGATTGGCGATATGCACATCGAGCCGTTGCGGGTGTTTCACGGCGAGATGCCTGTGTTGGCGTTCCGCGTCGGCAAGTTCGCCTATGTGACCGATGTGAGTTATATTCCGCCTGAGACGATGGAGCGCCTGCAGGGTTTAGACCTGCTGATACTGGATGCGCTGAGGCGTACACCCCACCCCACCCACTTCAACTTGGAGCAGGCGATTACCGTTGCCCAGATGCTCCAGCCGAAGCGCACGCTCTTCACGCACCTGACCCACGACTTGGAGTATACGCAAACGAACGCCGAACTCCCTCCGGGAATGGAGCTGGCATACGATGGTCAGGTGGTGGAGCTGGTGTATGACCCCGATTGAACCTGCGGGGTATCCTATTGGCTGATGGAAACGCCACGCCCCCTCTCGGAGCGCGCTCGGCAGGTGCAACCCTCGCCGACCTTAGCCTTGACCGCTCGTGCCCAAGAGATGCGCCGTCAAGGGATCGATGTGCTGTCGTTCACGGCGGGTGAACCCGACTTTGATACGCCCGACTTCGCCAAAGCAGGGGCGATAGAAGCCATCCACGCAGGCTACACCAAATACACCCCGACGCCCGGCATTCTACCCCTGCGGGAAGCCATCTGCGAAAAGCTCTGGGAAGAGAACCGACTGCGCTATACTCCCGACCAGGTCATCGTCTCATGTGGTGCGAAACACTCGCTCTTCTGTGCGCTGATGGCACTGTTAGACCCCGGCGACGAGGTCATCATCCCCACGCCATGCTGGGTCTCGTATCCCGAGCAGGTGCGTTTGATGGGCGCTATCCCAGTGTTCGTGCCTGCCGATGAGTCGACCGATTTCCTACCCGATTACAATGCTTTGCGCCAAGCCATCAGCCCGCGCACGAAGGCAATCATCCTCAACACACCCTGCAATCCCACCGGTGCGGTCTTCCCTCGCCAGAAACTCAAGGAGATTGCCTCGCTGGCGCTGAGCCATAACCTTTGGATTGTGGCAGACGAAATCTACGAGAAGCTGACCTACGATGGGCATACCCATGAGAGTATCGGCGCGCTGAGTAAAGAGGTGTTCGAGCGCACCATCACGGTCAACGGCATGTCGAAAAGCTATGCGATGACGGGTTGGCGAATCGGCTACTTAGCGGGTCCGACGGAAGTGGTGCGCGCGGTCAACCGTTTGCAAGACCAGATGACCTCCAACGCCTGCTCGATCGCTCAGCACGCCTCGCTTTCGGCGCTCCAGGACAAGAGCGACTGGCATGCGAAGGTACGCCAAGCCTACGACCGTCGCCGGAATCTCATCGTTGACGGGTTGAACGCCGTGCCGGGCATCACCTGTTGGCGTCCGCGTGGGGCGTTCTATGTGTATGCGAATGTGAGCGGTCTGCTGGGTGCGCGTGCGAACGGCAAGACTTTGGAGAGTTCCGCCGATGTCGCTGAATACCTGTTGGAGCGGGCGCGAGTGGCAGTGGTGCCGGGCGAAGGCTTCTGTGCGCCGGGCTATATTCGGCTCTCTTACGCCACTTCCGATGCGATTATCCAGCAAGGTCTCGCACGGATTGCCGAAGCGGTTCAGCAACTGGAGGGACTATGACACTGGACGAGGCGTGGAACTTACTGTGTGAGTACACCCAATCGGAGTCGCTACGCAAGCATGCGCTGGCGGTGTCGGCGAGTATGCGCTACTACGCCCGCCTCTACGGGGAGGATGAGGTGCTGTGGGGCGTGGTGGGACTGCTCCACGATTTTGATTATGAGCGGTACCCCTCTCTGGAAGAGCATCCCTTTCGGGGGATGGAAATCCTGCGCGAGCGTGGGGTATCCGAGACTATCATCCGTGCGGTGGGTGCCCATGCGAATCACACGGGCATAGAGCGCCAGAGCCTGCTGGAGCATGCGATTTTTGCCTGCGATGAG
>JBDNDR010000146.1:0-5745 GCA_046718995.1 Fimbriimonadales bacterium | reverse complement strand
GAGGTCGCAGGGCGCGCCCCAAAGGTCTCAATCAGCGTCGTCAGGTTCTCGTAGACTGCGCTCATCCTACCATCGCCGATAGCGTGCGCACTGCGTTGACAATCGCCTCGGCATCAATCCCGTAGGCACGCAGTAGCTCCTCCGGCTTGCCCGAACGGGGGACCTCGGCCACGGCTAACCGATGAACCCGAATGCCAGCACCCTGCACGGCGGTCGCCACCGCCTCACCGATACCCCCTTCAGGGTAGTGGTCTTCCACCGTCAGGATAATCCCGTTGGTCTCCTGCCCACACCGAACCAGCGTTTCGGCATCGATGGGCTTGACCGAGTAGAGGTCTATCACACGAATGGGGATTCCCTCCGCTTGCAGGCGTTCGTGTGCCTTCAGTGCCTCGTGCAAGGTGACTCCTGCGCCCACCACAGTCAGATGGTCGTGCGGGCTGGAGCGAAGCACTTTGCACCCCCCTATCGGGAACTCCTCGTCGGGGCTGTACAGCACAGGCGTCTTAGGGCGAGTCGTGCGGAGATAGGCGATACCCTTGTAATTCGCCATCTGGGCGACCAGCTTCACCGTTGAAACGGCATCGGAGGGATACAACACGAGGCTGTTGGGTATCGTGCGCATCATCGCAAGGTCTTCCAGCCCCATCTGCGACGGACCGTCCTCGCCGATCGAGACCCCTGCGTGGGAGCCACAGAGCTTGAGGTTCGCCCGACCGATTGCCCCCATCCGAATAAAGTCATACGCACGAGTGAGGAAGCACGCAAAGCTGGAAGCGAACGGCACTTTACCCAGCTCTGCCAGCCCCACCCCAGCACCAACCATCTGCTGTTCGGCAATAAAACACTCCACAAACCGTTCCGGGAACACCGCTAAGAACTTCTCGGAGAAGGTGGAGTTTTTCACATCGCCGTCCAGTGCGTAAACCAGCGGGTTCGCTTTGCCCAGAGCGACGAGCGCATCACCATAAGCCTCGCGTGTCGCCACCATCTGTCCCAGCGTGTAGTTCGGGAACTCCAAGCGCGCCTCGATGGTGGGCACATGGTGCGCAGGCTTGCGGTCGGTCGGCGGAGCCACTTGCAGAGTTCGGGCGCGCTCCACCGCTTCAGGGCTGGGCATCAGCTCGGCAATCGCCTGCTCGGCTAAGTCAGCGGGAAGCGGTTTCCCGTGCCAACCGTCCTTATTCTCCACTGCCGAAGCCCCCTTCCCCTTGAAAGTGCGCGCCACAATCGCATACGGCTTCTCCACCTCAGGAATACGCGCATACGCCGAGAGGATTTGCTCGTAATCGTGCCCATCAATCATGGCAACATCCCAACCGAACGCTTCAAAACGCCGCACATAGGTCTCCAGGTCATGTTGAAGCATCGTGGGCTGGCTCTGTCCCAAACGGTTCACATCCACAATTGCCACTAAGTTGTTCAGACCGTAGTAAGAAGCGAAGGCGCACGCCTCCCACACCGCTCCCTCAGCAGTTTCACCATCACCCATCAAGCAGTAGACTCGTGCAGGAATGCCGTCGCGCTTGAGACCCAGTGCCATTCCCGAAGCGATAGACAGCCCCTGCCCCAGCGAACCAGTCGCTGCACCGTACCATGCGAATCGGGGCGTAGGGTGACCTTCCAAATCGCTCTCGAACTCGCGCAGGGTGTCCAAATGCTCTACAGGGAACGCCCCCGCCTCCGCCCACGCCGCATAGAGCAGTGGCGCCGCATGCCCCTTAGAAAACACCACACGGTCATTCAGGGGGTTGCGCGGGCTGGACACTTCGTAGCGCAACACCTCAAAAAAGAGCGCCGACACAAGGTCTGCCGCCGACATACAGGTCGTGGGGTGCCCTGAGCCTGCTCGGGTGGTCATTCGGATGGAATGGACACGCAGTAGGTTCGCTTTCGTTTGGAGCTGTTCAATCCGTTCGGGGTCTATCCTCCTCATCGCTCATCCTCTCGCTAAGTAAGAGTATACCTGGAGGCACCCAAGCCCCGAAGAAACAGGAACGGGGGCTTAGTCAGCCCCCGCTCTCCAATCGGAAACTTAGTAGCGTGGGTCGTGGTGGAAGTGGTGGTGCGTCTCCAGCCAACGGATGGTGCCACTGCGCGAGCGCATCACCACCGAGTGAGTGATTGCGCCCCAGCCCGTGTAGCGCACGCCACCCAAGAGATTGCCGCCCGTGATGCCCGTCGCGGCGAACACCACATTACCCCAGGCGAGGTCTTCCATCGTCAGCACGCGCTCCACATCGTCGGTGCCGAGCAGGTTGCGCGCGCGCTCCCGCTCTTGGTCGTTTCGGAACACCAGCCGTGCCTGTATCTCTCCGCCCATACAGATTGCCGCCGCAGCGGATAACACACCCTCGGGCGCACCGCCGATTCCCATCAGCACATCGATCTCACCTTGAGGGTCTAACGCTTCTAACGCCAGCGAGAGGTCGCCATCCGATACAAGACGGATGCGCGCCCCAGCGGAGCGGATTTCCCGTATCAGTGCCTCGTGGCGAGGACGGTCTAACATCCCGACGGTGAGGTCTTGAACCTCTTTACCTAAACTCTTGGCGATGACCTTAAGATTCATTCGCGGGGGTAAGGTGATGTCCACTGCGCCTTTCGCAGCGGGTCCTACGACCAGCTTGTCCATATAGATGTCGGGAGCTTTGAGTAGTTTGCCCTCGCCTTCCATCGCGGCGGCGATGACGCTGATGGCGCCCGGCGCACCGTTCGCCACCAGGTTCGTGCCCTCCACAGGGTCTACGGCAATCTGGACGCTATGCCCGTTGCCTGTGCCCAGTTCCTCGCCGATATAGAGCATGGGCGCCTCATCGCGCTCGCCCTCTCCGATGACGACGATACCCTTCATATCAATATCCGCGAGGGCACGACGCATCGCCTCACAAGCGGCTTGATCGACGGCGTGGCGGTCACCTTTTCCAACCCAGCGCCCTGAGCTGAGCGCCGCTGCCTCGGTCGCCCGAACAAAATCCATTCCCAAGTTTCTATCCATCATCTCACCTCTTGTCAACGCTGACAGTGCTTCGTTCACCACACGCCAGCGTAATCCTGCCTAAGGTTGGTCTTTCCCGATAATCCGCAAAATTTGCGCTAAGCAGTAGCCTGCACCAAAACCGTTGTCGATGTTTACCACACTCACGCCGGGCGCGCAAGTGTTGAGCATCGTGAGCAGAGGCGCCAAGCCGCCCCAGTGCGCACCGTAGCCAACGCTGGTCGGCACCGCAATCACCGGGCAAGCCACCAGCCCGCCCACCACACTTGCCAGCGCACCTTCCATCCCCGCCACCACCACCATCGCGCTTGCTTGCGTTAGCAGTTCGTGATGCGCCAGCAGACGATGGATGCCTGCCACACCCACATCGTACAGCGGTTCAGCGCGCACGCCCATCATCCGTGCGGTCAGCAACGCCTCCTCGGCGACAGGGATGTCCGCTGTGCCCGCCGTAATCACCAGCCCCAGAGGCAACTCGGGCGGTTCGGGAGGGGTACCCAGAGTAATCGCACGCGCTTGCGGATGATAGACCGCTTGAGGCAGGCGTGTCCGAACCGCCTCATAGTGCGTTGGCTCCGCACGGGTCGCCAACACAAGCCCCCGCTCCGCCAGACGCGCCACAATCTCGGCAACCTGCTGGGGCGTCTTACCCGAACAAAACACCACCTCGGGAAAGCCCTTACGCAAAGCACGATGGTGGTCTATATGAGCAAAACCCAGCGATTCAAAAGGCAGGTTCCGCAATTGCTCGTAGGCGGTGTCGGGGCTTAGAGTGCCCTGCGCCACCGCCTGAAGAATCTCACGAATCGTTTCGGGGGTCATACTTCGCTCGACTCGGCGCGCTGTTTGACACCTTCCAAGATACCCTTCAGGTTCTGCGTCACGAGATAGTGAACGACCTTCTGCACCACCGCACCAAGTAGAGGCACATGGAGTTCATAGTCCAACTCACAGACGAACAGGGTGCCGTCTGGATGGGGTTCGAAGCGCCACACGCCCTCCATTCGGTCGTAGTCGCCCTTCACTTGGCGGAAGTGGCAGGTGCGCGCTTGGTCGTCCCAGAGGTCTTCCTCCGTCCACTTGACTTGGAGCTTAAGTTGGGAGGCGTAGGCAGTCCACTCGGTCAGGGTTCGGCTCCCATCTTCGCTTTTCTCCAGAACCTTGACCGCCTTCACATCGGGCATGAACTGTGGGAACGATTCCACATCCCGCGCGATGGCATACACCCGTTCCACTGGGGCGCGGATAGGGACTTGGAGTTCCACACGCGCCATCGGCTAACCCTCCGCTTGCTTCTTGAAGCCGTTGAGCCAGCCCGTGATGATTTCGTCCACCGCTTTCTGCGCGACCCCAGCGAACATCGGGGGCACATTCGCCTGATACTCAATGTTCGCTTTGAGTTCACTGCTGGAACCGCTGGACACCACCGCCCACTCGCCCGACAGGCTCACGATGGAACTGCCCTCCGGCTGAATGGTAATTCGGTGCTCGCTGGGGTGAATGGTGTGCCGCGAGCGCCAGCGTACCTCCATACCCACACCAGGCGCCGTCACCGCCCAGTCCAGCACCTGCGCATCGCCCGTGTTCTCCACCACGCTCACGCTCTTTACATACGGCAAAAACTGGGGGAACTGGTCGGATTGCTGAAGTACCTCGAACACGCGTCCTGCCTCTGCATTCACGCTCACACTCTTCTCTATTTTCGGCATAAAAGTCCCTCCAACAGCCTTGAGTATACCTCTTACAAAACGGGGAAGACCACGAGATGGTACCGCCCAACCTCGCCAATGTTTGCCACGACACCTGCCTTAAACAAGCCTTAAACTCCTATCGGTATAATTCGTGGCGTGAGAATCGCCTTCTTTGATTTGGAACCGGGGCAGGACCAATACTTGTCGCGCAAAATAGAGCAGATGGAGTTAGCCGAGCGAGTCCAAGCGCTCTTCCAGCATGACCATCTGGAGCCAGAAAGTTGTGAACCCTACCACGATGTGGATGCCGTTGCCGTGTTCGTCTGGACGAAAGTGACGCGTGCCATCATAGAGCGTCTCCCCAACTTGAAGCTGGTGCTGACGATGTCCACCGGGTACGACCACATCGACCTCGCCGCGTGCCGAGAGCGTGGGATTGCCGTGTGTAATGTGCCTCACTATGGGGAGAACACTGTTGCGGAGCATACCTTTGCGCTCATCTTGGCACTGTCCCGCAAGATTCGCCAAGCGCAGGGCTGGCTGATGCATCCTTCACGCAGTGTGAGCGAACTGCGTGGCTTCGACCTGTACGGCAAAACGCTCGGCGTGGTAGGTGCGGGCAACATCGGTCTCCATGTGATTCGCATCGCACGGGGGTTCGGCATGCAGGTGCTTGCGTATGATAAACGCCCCCATCCCCTCCTGGCTGAGGTACTTGGCTTTACCTATACCGACCTCAATAACCTGCTGAGCCAATCGGATATTGTAAGCCTGCATGTGCCTGCAATCCCCGAGACCTACCACCTCATCAATCGCGAGACCCTGAGCCTTATGAAGCGGGGCGCCCTGCTCATCAACACGGCGCGCGGCTCGGTGGTGGATACGGAAGCCCTACTCTGGGCACTGGACGAAGGTATTCTCGGAGGGGCGGGACTCGATGTGCTGGAAGGCGAAGAGTATATCAAGGAAGAGAGCGCCCTCCTCAAAGCACCCCTCGCCGAACAGACCTTGCGCAATGTGGTGCAAGCCTATCTGCTCATGCGCCGAGAGAATGTC
>JBDNDR010000145.1:0-5755 GCA_046718995.1 Fimbriimonadales bacterium | reverse complement strand
CGCTTTTCTTCCATCGCTTATCCGAGTATACCCCCCAGTAAGGCAGGGTAATGCGCAGGCTCCAACGCAACCCGAACGAGAGGGATCAGTGATTGCCTCAGGAGTATGCCCACAGCAGGAGCGTCAGGAATCCGTTATTGTAGGCGTGCATCAGGATACAGGGCAGGAGCGAGCGGGTGTAGGCATAAGTGAGTGCCATAATCATCCCGAAAATGGTGAGGGCGATAATCCCACCCAGAAACTGAGGGTGGATTACAGCGAACAGGTAGCCACTCACGAACGCGCTCAGCCACAGGTTGCCCGTGCGTTGCCATAACACCCCGAACAGCACTCCCCGAAACAGGAACTCCTCCACAATCGGCGCCAGCACCGCCGCTTGCACAAAAGTCCAGAGCCACCGACCCAGCGTGGGCATCTCCTCGAAGCGTTCACCAATCGGGTTGGTCTGTTCGCTGGGGAGCGCGCTGGAGAAGGAGAGGGTGATAAGAAGCGCCACGAGCAGGAACGGCAGATACGCCGAGTAGCCTACCACCGACGCACCGACATCGCGCCAGAACGCGCCCCGAAACCACCGAATTTGGCTCAGCGCGCCGGGTTGACCCTGAACCGCCACCAGAAACCACAACGGCACCGCCACCGCAACCAGATAGCCGATGGGGCTGGCATCGGGAATGCCCAAGTTCTCCAGTTCACGCACAAGATAGCCCAGATTCAGGAGCAGGAGCATAAAGATAACCAACGCCCACAAGAGCGGGTCTGTGGCAAAGGGCGAGAGGCTTTCCTGCAATCGGCTCGGCGCTTTCCAGCGTCCTTGCTTGACCTGCCATAGGAATAGGGGCACAAATACCAGCCCCCCGAAGAACGCCGACCCTATGACCATCAGTATGAGACCCAGTACTGCCACGCGTCCCAGTCCCGACTGCACGAGGCTCGACTCGATCTGTTGGGCGCGTTGATTGTCGCCTGCCTTGCGCCATAGGGTCGCCTCAGCCACCTGAAGCAAGACAGGTGAGGCGGTCGGCTGGAGCATTTGAAGACGCTGAGGGATTTGCTCGGCGGGGGGCGGTTGTTGGAGTGTTTCACGCCAGAGGGCGGTGTACCACCGACGCTGGGCAGGGGTGAGCGCTTCGGAGGGGAGTTGTTCCGCTCGGTTGAGGGTTTCCAAAGGGTCGCTCTGCCCCAAGTAAGCCCGAACGACCGCAAGCGCAACTTGGGCTTCCCAAGTCTTGAGGTCTTGGAGCGGTTCCAGCACCGTTGCGATGCCGACACTGGGCACGAACCGTTGAACAACGATGGCATACCGCACCGTGAAGTTGATAGCGAGGTTTTCGTTCGCTTCGCGGAGGTTGCGGCTCCCTTCACGGGTATAAAGTTGGAGAAAGACCGCCATGTTGCCAAAGATGGAAAGGAAGAAGAGAACAATCAAGAGCCACCAAGCATAGCGTGCCGATTCGCGCATGGGTCTTCCTGGCGGAGGGTCTGGGATTCGAACCCAGGGTAGGGAGCTTAACCTCCCTACAACCGCTTAGCAGGCGGCCCCTTTCGACCACTCAGGCAACCCTCCGCCTCTGAGGGGTATTCTACCCGTTTCGCAGGCATTTTGTCAAGGTTTTTGGGGAAGTCTCGGGCAATCGCGATTGGATAATCGGTCTATGAGAGGTTTTGTTTCACTGAGTATGAAGTAGTCTATTGCCTGCGGTAATTTCTTGCCTTCCTTTCTGACCTTAGTTAGGTAAAGACATTTCAAGCAGGTCTTTCTATCCTGAAGTCTGCGATTTATTTATCCAAGAGGGCAAGACAAACTCGACAAAATAGGGTATAATAAAGTTGGCTCTGGATTAGAGTCGAACAATCTATTGCTGGAGGAAAAGCGATGAGAGTAAGCGCACGATACAAGATTGTAGGCGCCTATCGTAGCCTACTATGCGCTGCGGTCGTGATGAGCGTCAGTCTTTTGAGTGAACCAGCCCTGGCTCAGGGCAGCCCCGATATTGTCTGGATGGGGGGTGGGCATTCCCGTGCAGTCGAGGGTGTCGCCTATTCGCCTGACGGGAGCCTGATTGCCACTTCGAGTGAAGACCACACCGTCAAGTTGTGGCGTGCATCCGACGGGATGTTAGTACGCACCCTGAATGGGCATACTGGTATTGTCGAGTCCGTCGTCTTCTCGCCCGATGGGAGCTTAATTGCTTCAGGAGGTCGCGATCGCACTGTCAATGTATGGCGCGTGTCTGATGGCTCCTTAGAGTACACCCTGTCTGGACACACCGATAGAGTCTTTGATGTCGCCTTTTCGCCCGACGGGAGCCTGCTCGCTTCGTCAAGTTTTGACGGCAGCATTCGTTTGTGGCGTATGTCAGACGGCACTCTGGTGCGTACTTTGATCGGGCATACTGGTTGGGTTGTCAGTGTCGCCTTTTCGCCCGACGGCACTCTTATCGCCTCGGGGAGTGGTGACAGAACTGTTCGGTTGTGGCGGGTGGCGGATGGAACACTAGAGCGAATCCTAACTGGGCATACTGCTACTGCCGAGTGCGTCGCCTTTTCGCCTGATGGAAGCCAACTCGCCTCGGGAAGTTTAGATAGTACGATTCGGTTGTGGCGTGTATCGGATGGGGCACTGTTACGCACCCTCACTGGGCATACCAATCAGGTCTTCGGCGTCGCCTTTTCGCCCGACGGCACTCTTATCGCCTCGGGGAGTGGTGACAGAACTGTTCGGTTGTGGCGGGTGGCGGATGGTGCGTTAGTGCGCACTATCCCTACTGGGCATACCGAAGAAATAAGGGACATCGCTTATTCTGTCGACGGAATCCATCTTGTCTCAGTGAGTTCGGATCGCACCGTTCGCTTGTGGCGGCTATCGGATGGTACTTTACTGCGTATCCTAACGGAACATTCCGAAGGAATCCTCAGTGTCGCCTTCTCTGCTGATGGGAACCGCCTCGCCTCAGGGGGGTGGGATCGCACCATTCGGTTGTGGCGGGTGGCGGATGGAGCGCTACTGCGTACTATTCCTACAGGGCACTCCGATGCTGTCGAGAGCCTTGCCTTTTCGCCTGATGGCACCCTGCTCGCTTCAGGAAGTTGGGATCACACTGTTCGGCTGTGGCGCGTCTCGACGGGGGTTTTACAGCGCACACTGGGGCACGGCAATCATGTGACAAGCGTTGCTTTTTCGCCCAACGGTCTACAAGTTGCATCGGGAAGTGACGACGGCACCATTCGCTTGTGGCGGGTATCGGATGGGGCACTCCAACGCACCATTACAGGGCTTGGTGGACGGGTTAGGTACCTCGCCTACTCGCCCGACGGCACCCAACTCATCTCGTGGGCTGGCAACAATGTCCGCTGGTGGCGGGTGTCGGACGGCTCTTTACTGCGCACCCTCAACTTGGGAAGCAGCCCAGTTAGAAGCGTCGCTTTTTCACCCGATGGGAGTTTGATTGCCTCAGGGAGTGACGACCGCAACATCCGGTTGTGGCGGGCAGCGGACGGGACTCTGCTGAACACCATCCCCACGGGGCACGGGGCAAGTGTCAGCCGCCTCACCTTTTCGCCCGGAGGTGGGCGAGTGCTCTCAGGGAGTAGTGACAATACTCTCCGCTGGTGGCGGGTGTCGGACGGCGAGCTGCTCAGGATTTATGAACAGGAGACGACGGGTGTGCTAACCATCGCCACTTCCCGTATCAGTCGGGTCTACGCTTACGGTCGGAGCGATGCGACCGTAGTGGTATCCGTTGCTCCGATAGCGGGCGATGTGAACCGCGATGGGTGTGTGGACGATGCCGACCTGCTGAGTGTGCTGTTCGCCTTTGGGACTTCGGGCACCAACCTGCCAGAAGATGTGGACAACAGTGGTGTGGTGGACGATGCGGATCTGCTGATAGTGTTGTTCAACTTTGGAGTAGAATGCTAAGTCCCTGTGTTTGCCTCCCCTTCTCCCTTTGTAGGGGAGGAGGGGAGACCGAATCTCTCGTGGCTCAACAACCCCCTAACCCTGCTGGATCATGCTCAGGTTTTCACTGTCCGCGCGGTTGGGGAATCCAGATTTTGCCCAGCACGCGCATCCGTCCCACCTCGCTCAGCACAGCGTCCACCCTTAGCCCGTCGTAGATGCCCAGGTCGCGGTCTAAGTCAATAATGGGGTTCAGCCACTGACGCAGGATCTCGACCGACTGAGGCGGGAGTTCGCCGCCTTCGATCTCCAGCTGGGCTTCCGCCAAGTCCAGATAGACCCCCTCGCGCGGTGCCAGTTTCCCCACCGCGCGGAACTGGACGCGATTGCCGAAGAAGACCGCCTGACCCTGCACGGTGGTCTGCTCGGGGGTAATCGCCACGCTAATCTCGCGGAGGTAGGGGGCATATTTGCGCACGATGTAGTCGGCGAGGTCATCCTCGTTCACCACAATCACGGCGTTGCCAATCCCGGTAGCCGAGAGCCGAAAGATGCGCTTAGACAGAGCGAGTTGGCGGTCGTAGTACACATCGGGGATTTCGGCGTAGGCGCTCTCGGCACGCAGACCGCGCAGGCGCGCCGAGCGCATCTGCAAGATGAACTTCTGGATGTGCCCCGTGCGTGGACGCTCTGGCTCTAAGGTAAAGGGGAACCCGTTGAGCGCGAACTCACGGGCATCCACCACGAGCCGTTTCAGACGCCCTTGGAACAGTCCGTCCTCGTCGGGCTGGATGCGTAGGTCGACCTTGCCCCCGATGACGCTCTGGAGTTCACGCTCGGCGGTCTTCTCCCACTCCCGCACGGCGCCCCGCCCCAAAGTGAGCAAGATGGCTATCACTGCCAGCCAGCGCCGTTCCATTAGCGCGCTCCCATCTGTTGGCGTACTCGCCGAATATCCTCGTTGTTGGGGAAGTTCGCCTGAAGGGTATCCAGCAGGTCTACGGCACGCTCACGCTGACCCAGCATCTCGTAGTAGCGCACCAGCTTCAGCCCGATAGAGACATCGTCGGGGAGCAGGTTGAACAGCGCCTGGTACGCCTGGACGATGTCGATGGTGGAGCCGTACTGCTCAGCGCGGATTGCCCAAGCGCGGAGGGCACCGACATCGTTCGGGGTGAGCCGTGCAATCCGGGCGACTGTGGGCAGGGCATCGGCGGGGCGTTCCAGCTCGTCCAGCAGGCTCACCTGCAGGCGCAACAGGTTCAGGTCTTCAGGGCGGTTGCGGAGCCGACGGTTCACAAATGCCAGCGCCTCCTGCGCTTTGCCCTCACGACGGAGCGACTGGACATAGGCTTTGGCAGGCTCTTGACCAGGGGTGTCCCGCTCTGCCAGCTCTTTCAGCAGGCTGAGATAGTCGGCTTGGCGGTTGAGGGTCTGCGCCAGCTCCTCCAGCATCGGATAGAGACTGATGGCGTCGGGGTCGGTGCGTAGCCCCGTGATGAGGAGTTGCCAAGCCTTATCGGGTTGCTCCAGCTTGCGGTAGAGGCTCGCCAGTTGGAAAATGCTCCAGGTGTCTTTCGGGTTGAGTTGCAGGGCGCGTTCGTAGGCACGCTGGGCGTCGTCGGTGCAGTTCATCTGTTCGTAGACCAGTCCGAGCGTGCGCCAGAGGTCGTAGTTGTTCGGTTCACGTTGGAGGGCGGTCTGATACTCTCGGATGGCTTCCTCAGCGCGTCCTGCCTTGATGAGCTGGGCGACCAGCAGGTTGAGGTAGTTTTGCCCCAGTTTCTGCACGCACTCGCGCAGGAAGGCGATGAGCTCATCGGTTCGGTTTGCCTCCTCATAGAGGTTCACCAGGTT
>JBDNDR010000144.1:0-5803 GCA_046718995.1 Fimbriimonadales bacterium | reverse complement strand
TAGTCGCACCACTTGGGCGGTAGCCCATTTTCTGAGCGACCCCCAAGACACGCTTCACTGTCTCGGGTGAGTGCAGTTCCAGCTTATTATTCAAGATGTTAGAAGCGGTACCAATAGAAACACCCGCTTCTTTGGCAACCAAGGCAAGTGTTGGTCGCTTACTCCGCCTTACCGTCCGCACAAGCTTAATTATACATCATCTTGTTTGGGCGCAAGATGTTCCAACACGAGGCTCAGCGCTTGAGTGCCAAGCTGGTCTTTGCCCGATGCTTGAAGGGTCTGATAGAGTTGATGCACGAGTGTGGTGCCCAGCAGGGGGATGTGTTGGTCGCCTGCCTCTTCCAGCAGGATTTTGAGGTCTTTTTGGAGCAGTTTGACCATAAAACCGGGCTGGAAGTCGCGCCGGGCGATGCGCGCCCCGAGATTCTCCATCGCCCAAGAGCCAGCAGCACCCGAGCTGAGCACCTCGACCGTCAAGGCGGGATCCAAGCCGACCCGCTCCGCGAAGAGGAGCGATTCTGAAACAGCCAGCATTCCAACCGCAACCGCAATCTGATTGGCGAGTTTCATCAGTTGTCCTTGACCGCTGGTGCCCACATAGACAATCTTTTTGCCCATCGCCTCAAAAATTGGGAGTGCGCGCTGGAACGCTTCGGGGTCGCCTCCGACCATGATGGTGAGCGTGCCTGCCTCAGCACCCCACTGCCCCCCTGTAACGGGCGCATCAAGGAAAGCGACCCTGCGTTGGCGTGCAAACTCGGCTAACTCACGGGTCAATCGGGGTGAGGTTGTGCCCATGTCAATCGCAATGGTTCCTTCGCTCATGGCAGGCAGCGCAGAACGCTCTTCCGAAAGCCACAACTGTCGAACCGTGGAGTCATCGGGAAGGCAAGTCATCACCACCTGACAGTGTTGAGCTAATTCCGCAGGGCTGTGGGCTTCGTTTGCGCCTTCGGCGGTGAGCGCTTCAATCGGGGGACGACTGCGGCTAAAGACCCACAACGGATAGCCTGCCCTCAGAATATGGCGTGCCATCGGGCGTCCCATAATGCCCAAACCTATGAACCCGACCGTCGGCTTCATCGCACGATAAGGTTATCGCCCAATACAACAACTCCTGCTGTTCCCCGTAAACATGAGTATTTCAGGGCAATTTGCCGAAGATTAAGCAGGAGTCTCCCGCGAATCGATGTATAATATGGGATATACTTGAAGCGCTTCAAGCGAGTGCCGATGTCGGCTCTTGCTGTTGGGCGCGAAGGAGGTTATTATGCGACGGGGCTTTACACTGATTGAGTTATTGGTCGTTATAGCGATTATCGCCATCTTGGCGGCGATTCTGTTCCCTGTGTTTGCGCAGGCGCGCGAAAAAGCACGCCAGACGACTTGTGCATCGAACCTGAAGCAGATTGGTCTTGCGATTATGCAGTATGTCCAAGACTACGACGAGTTCTATCCGCCATCGCAAACGGGAGGAGGCAGCACTGGGATTATCCAACGCACATGGTACACTTTGGTTGATCCCTATGTGAAGGCACAGCACTCCGAGCGTCACTGGATGGATCCCAATCAGCGCCATCATCCTGGTCGTGGCGGTATCATGAGCTGTCCCAGCTATCCCGTGCAGAATCAGGGAGGTCAGTATGGCGTTCACTATGATATTTTCGCTGACCTTTTCAACTGCTGTACTCCCAGTACTCCGCGCCGATCGAGCCACCAAGTCACTGCGTTAGCGCGAATTGAGGCTCCTGCGGATAAGATTATCGTTGCCGAGAAGGGGGTCAATGACGCTTCGTGGAGCTGGGTCTTTTTCGGCACTTGGCAGTGGGACTGGGCAGACTCGGTAGGCAACCCGCGTGGTTCGACCGACAATGCTCGGATTGCCTTAGAGCGCGACCGCGACTGCCAGCCCGTAGGCAATGGCACTTGGGCGTTGTGCGGCATGCTCCCACGCTATCGGCATAACGGGGTCACCAATGTGGCGTTTGCCGATGGTCATGTGCAGGGAATGCCACGTGGTAAAATACTTTGGTTCCGGCACATCTATGTGCCCGCCGGTATGGCGGCTCAGTGGACTGGCGAAGGCTGGTATCCTTACTGAGGTGCTTCTTGAGGGGGCATCTGCCCCCTCAACCTAAGCAGGGAGGTCTTACCGATGGAGAAAAAACAGTTGATTCTTTTGGCGATTGCGGTCTTGGCATTAGCCCTCGCTGGACTGCTTTTCTATCGGGGGTATCAAACCACCCAGCCGCAGATGGAGGCAATCGGGCGCGAGGATGTTGAGCAAGAGATTCAACGCATCCAAAACGACCCGAACATGCCGCCGCAGGCGAAGCAAGCGGCGATTGACGCCATTCGCTCGCGGACAGGCGTCTCGCCTCAGGGCACGGGACAGTAGGTCGTCAGCCCAGCTGCTTGAGGTACCTTAGCGACTCTGCCATCATGACTTCGGGGCTGGGCGAGTAGTCAAACGGTTCCAGGGAGCACCAGCCCTGGTAGCCAATCTCTTTCAGCGCGCTCAGGATCGGGGCGAAGTCGGTCTCGCCATAGCCGGGTGCGCGGAGGTTGCTATCGTTCAGATGGACATGGGCAATCCATGGCGCATACTGGCGTATCAGCCCGGCGACATCGTCTGTCTCCGCTAAGGCACTTTTGACATCCAGCATCGTTTTGAGGTACCGATGATTCGCCTGCTGAACGAGTGTGACTGCCTCACCGAGCCGCTGGATGACATCGGTCTCAGGCAACGGTTCTATTAAGATTGTGACGCCGACCTGTTCACAGCGTTTGAGCGCGAGCTGGAGTGTCTCCAGCCACATTTGGGCACTCTCGGCTGGCGTGAAGGGCGGTAGGCTGGAGCGCTGTTTGGGCGAGCCGAAGACCATTAGCCTCGCTCCTATATCGCTTGCGAACTCGACCAACGCCGCGATGTAGTCTGCCGTACGCTGGCGCACGGCGGGGTCGGGATGTGCCACATGCAGTCCGGGTGGCGACCACAGGAGCATGTGCAGTCCCACAATCTCCAGCTTGTGCAGGCGCGCCGTCTGGCGTATCAGGGCGCGTGTGCCCGAATCGAGCGTCAGCACCGACTCGGCGAATGTGAAGGGGGCAATCTCCACCCCTTCGTAGCCGACCTGTGCCATCTGATAGCAAGCATCTTCCCAACTGAGATGCCGCAAGACTTCGTTGCAGAGTGCGTAGCGCATATCACTCGTACCTCAAAGCGACGATAGGGTCTAAGTTCGCTGCACGCCACGCGGGGTACAGCCCGAAGACCACGCCCACAGATGCCGAGAAGAGGAACGCCCCAATCCCTGCCCAGATGGGGAAGTAGAAGTTCAAACCGTTATCCCCGAAGGCGGTGGACTGTTTCGTCGCCCACTCGATGAGTTCGCCGAACCCCCAGCCCAGTCCCATCCCGATGAGCCCGCCGATGGTGGCAAGGGTAGCCGATTCGATCAAGAATTGGATTAAGATTTGGTAGCGCTGTGCCCCGACCGCCTTGCGTAGACCGATTTCGCGGGTGCGCTCGGTGACCGATACGAGCATGATGTTCATAATCCCGATTCCGCCCACGAGGAGGGCTAAGCCGGCAATCCCGCCCAACAGAACCCCAAACAGCGAGATGACCCGTGTGATGGCGCTGAGGATGCTCTCCAAAGTGTCCACCCGAAAGTCGGGCTGGTTATTGTGCAGGCGCATCAGGGTCTGCCAGATGGCGTCCATCGTGGCGGGCGTTTGTTCGCGCGAGTGGGGCATCGCAAAGATGACCGATAGGTTCTCGTCGCCTGCCCAGCGTCGGAGTGCCGAATAGAGGGGGATATAGACCATTTGGTCTTGGTTCTCACCGAAGGTCTGCCCGCGTTTTGCCAGCACGCCAATCACGCGTACCTGCGTGCCGTCCACCAAGATGTCGTGCCCTACAGGGTCGGTTTTACCGAACAGTTTCTGAGCGGTTTCGTAGCCCAGCACGGCAATTTTTTCGCCCGAGCGGACTTCGTGTGGCTCAAAGAAGCGTCCGCGCTCGAGTTCCAACGCGCGCACTGTAGGGTAGTTTTCGTCGACGCCGGTCAGGTTGGCGTTGTACTTCTCTGACTGGAATACCACCTCTTTTTGTCCGAGCGAGCGTTCGGCGGTCACCATCTTGATTTCGGGAATCTGGCGTATCGCCTCCAGGTCATCCAGCGCGAGCGCTTCGACCGTGCCCCCTTGCTCCCCGCGACGCAGGCGTTCGGAAGGGTCAAATGCGACGATAATCACATCGGAGCCGAGTTTCTCAAATTCACTGACGACGCTGGCGCGCGCGCCTTCAATCAACGCCACCATCACAACGACCGCCATCACACCGAAGATGACGCCCAGCATCGTCAAGAACGAACGGAGCTTGTGCGTGCGGAGCGTGTCCAGCGCAACCCAAAGCGACTCAATAATCCCCATCCCGCAAGAGTATACCTGTGTCGTTGGAGTAGGTGTGCGTGGTTTTGGGGCATGGTTGGATTCTGTTGACGCTCTTTGGTTTGGGTGAGGTATACTAATCGCGCATCACTGGAGGAACCTATGAAACGATCGATACAAGCAGTGGCGCTGAGTAGCGTGTTCATGTTAGCGTTTAGCCTCGGCTCTGCCCAGCAAGAGTACACCCTGAAGTTGAACCTCAAGGAGGGCGACACCTTCAAATACAAGATGTCGATGGACATCGATTTTGGGGGGCAGGGCGTGAATGCTTCCACAACAGTTACCCAAAAGGTCGTCAAAGTGGAAGAGAACGGCAACATCGTGATGGAGTCCAGCACGACTGACCTGATTATCAAGTTCGGCGACGCCGAGATGCCCCAACCGGCTCAGCCCCCGACGCGTATCACCTACAAACCCAACGGCGACCTTGCCACCTCTGGGATGGGCGGGGGACCGACCAGCCAGATTATGGGGAGCGCCAACTACATCTTTCCCGACAAGCCTGTGAAAGTGGGCGATAAGTGGAACCACACGCTCAAGGGGCAGAACGGGATGCCCGATATGAATGGCGAGTTCGAACTGGTTGGCGTGGAGAAGCTGGGTGAGACGGAGGTTGTGCGCATTAAGGTCACCTGGCGTCAAGCGGAGGCTAAAGAGAATGCGATGAGTGCGGAGGGTTTCGTGCTGGTGAACCCCACTAACGGGATGGCGCACCGCTTCGAGTTCAAGCTGAAGGGGCTTCCTGTGGAAGGGGCACCCGCGCCCCTGGATGGCGCCCTCAAAATGGAACTCATCCCCTAAGCCGCTTGCAGACACACTTATCAACTCTCGCGTCCCCTCCCACAAGGAGGGGATTGCTTTTTTAGGGCAGTAAACCGTCCAATCCGCTGATTGCTTCCCCCGAATTGGGGGCGAAATCCGCAATTTCTCCACCCCCCCCTGATTTTTTAGAATTCGTTAAGACTTCGACCTTATAATGTAGGGTAGCGTTCGCACCAGGCGGATGACTCTGAAAAGTGGAGGTAGCACCATGAAGCGATTGATGGCTTTAGTCGCAGTGATTGCCGTGATGGGGGTAGGCATCACGAGCGGTGCCTTTGCACAAGCGTTTACCTACCAAGGCTTCCTGCGCCAAAGTGGGTTGCCCGCCAACGGAAGTTTCAATATGACTTTCCGGCTCTATGATGTGCCCTCTGGCGGAACCGCGCTGGGAACCGTCACGCTGTCCAGCGTCTCGGTCAACAACGGACTGTTCACGGTGGAACTGAACTTCCCGCAACCTGTGTGGAACGGAGGACTACGCTACCTGGAAATCCAGGTCGGCTCCACCACTCTCACCCCCCGTGTG
>JBDNDR010000143.1:0-5805 GCA_046718995.1 Fimbriimonadales bacterium | reverse complement strand
ACGCGGCGTTCCGCCAAGCCGCTGAGGGGGCACTCAAGGGTATCTTGGGTGTGTGCGATGAGCCGCTGGTCTCCGCTGACTTTCGTGGCGACGAGCGCAGCGCAATTGTAGACCTACCCTCCACGATGGTGATGGGCGGGCGCCTCGCTAAGGTGATGGCATGGTACGATAACGAGTGGGGCTATTCGTGCCGTGTGGCAGACTTGGCGAAGTACATGGCTTCTAAGGGGTTCTGAACCTATTCCCCGACGCAGGTAGGGACAGGCTATGGTCTGTCCCTACGACCTACTTATTCGAAAGTTTTAGAATCGCTTCGGCGAGGCGGTGCGGGTCGTGGCGGACATAATCGCTTTCGCTGATGAAGTTGCTGGCTATCACCTTGTAGCCCATCGCACGGATACGGTCTACATCGGGCACCACCACTTCCTGACCGCTGGCACGGTAGCGCTCGGCTAACTCGGGGCTGGGCATCGTGGTGTTGACCAGCACATAGTCAAACACGCGCCGCCCTGCATGCGCCTCTATTGCCCGCACATGGTCTGAGGCGGTGAAACCGTCGGTCTCGCCGGGCTGGGTCATCACATTACAGACATAGACCCGCACAGCGTCGGCAGTACTGAGCGCATCGACCAGCTTGGGTACGAGCAAGTTCGGGATGACACTGGTGAAAAGGCTCCCCGGACCCAGCACGATGATGTCTGCCTGGCGGATGGCTTCAAGCGCTTCGTCGGGTGGCATGGCGTCGGGTGGCACGATATGCATGCGTCGGATGCGTGCCGGATGTTCCACGATTGCGGTCTCGCCATCCACCAAGTCGCCGTTCTCCATCTCGGCGCGGAGGGTCACATGGCTAAGCGTCGAGGGGAGCACGCGCCCGCGGATAGCCAGAACTTTGCTAATCTCGCGGACTGCAGTCTCAAAGTCGCCCGTGATTTGGGTCATCGCGGCGATGAGCAGGTTCCCGACCGAGTGCCCGCCCAAACTGCCCGATCCGGAGCCGAATCGGTGCTGAAGGAGCGCGGTCATCGTGCCCTCTGCGTCGGCGAGCGCAATCAGGCAGTTGCGAATGTCACCCGGGGGGAGGATGCCCAGCTCTTGGCGCAATCGCCCAGACGAACCGCCATCATCGGTCACCGTCACAATCGCCACGATGTTTGCCGTGTAGCGTTTGATGCCGCGAAGCATGGTAGACAGCCCTGTGCCTCCACCGATGACCGTGACTCGCTTGCCGTGAGCCATCAGCACATACCGCGACAGCACATCCCAGACGCGTCCGCTGGTGCGTGGCTGGAGGATACCAACGAGCGTTTTCCACGCGCGCCGTAGCCCGAACCACCAGATACCCCCGCCGAGTGCCATCAGTGTCAGCCCGATGAGCCATCGCCAGACCTGTGCGCTTTGTGGGGTTGTGGTGAAACTACGCAGGGCGGAGTCGAAGCGCTGGTAGAGTGAACCGAGCCACTGGGTGGGCGCGCCCTCCAGCAACACCCATAGCCCCATCAGGGCGACCACGATGCCCAAACTGGAGAACCCCAGCCAGCGTTTGATATGGATACCGGGCATCAGCCAGCGCCAGCGTCCTTCCATTTAGACCCCTCCTCGTTCGATATCGCGGTGTTCTACGGTGGTTCGGTAGCCCTGCTGGCTGACCCACTCGCCGAACAGGTTGCCCAGCACGACCGAACGATGACGCCCGCCCGTGCAACCGATGGCAATCGTGAGGTAGGCTTTGCCCTCTTGCACATAGCGGGGTAGAAGGTAGCTTAGGAAACTTTGGAGCTGCTGGATGAAGGTCGTCGTCTCGGTGTCGCTCAACACATAGTGGCACACTTCGGGGTCGGTACCAGGGCGCGGTTGAAGCTCCGGCACATAGTGGGGGTTGCGTAGGAAGCGGACATCGAACACCAGGTCCGCATCGCTTGGAACGCCGTATTTGAACCCGAACGAGACCACCCGCACACGCAGAGAGGACTTTGCTTCGGAGGTGTCGTAGAGTTGGCGGATGACCTCACGCAGGTCGCCTGCACGAAAAAGACTGGTGTCCAGCGCGTGGTCGGCAATCGCTCGCAGGGGCGCCAGAAGGTTGCGCTCTCTGGCGATGGCTTGGCGGAGGTCAGGTTCCACAGAGGCGAGCGGGTGCGGGCGACGGGTCTCTTTGAAACGGCGTAGGAGTACTTCGTCCGAACAGTCGAGAAAGAGCACTTCCACAGGCACTCCATCCGCTCGTAGGTTCAGGATAGCCTGTTCGGCGTCTTCCAGAGGCTCGCGCCCGCGAGTGTCCACCACCACGGCGGTTGGCGTTCCTGCGTCCGACACCTGACGAGCCAGCGAGGGCAGGAGGGAAGGGGGCAGGTTATCTATACAGAAGTAGCCGATGTCTTCCAGAGTCTGCAAGGCGAGCGTTTTGCCCGCGCCCGAAACTCCCGTCAGCACAATCAGCTGTGCATGCGCCTGTTCAGCCTTTGCCATTTCTCAGCACCATCCCAGCGATGAGACCCTGCACGAATCCTACCCCAATCCCACTGACCCCAATCGCGCCCAGATGTCCCACCAAATATCCTGCGAACACCTGCTCACCCAGCAGGTAGAGCAAATAGAACACCAACAGACTGCTGAAGGTGGCGATAATCAGAAGGGTGCCCCGCCGCGCGCGACGCAAGAGGAGCGCACCCAATCCCACAAACAGCGCAACTGGCAAGCTCATGATAAAACTCATCGCCAGCGACTCGACCCAGTACATGCTGGGCTGGATGTCCAACGCTATCACCACACGCTCTTGGAGACTGTAGGGCGGCTCGCGGTCGATGACCTCAGCGCCGAACTGGCTCTCCCAGCGCTGTTCCAGCCCACTGCGGAGGGCATTCAAGCCATACAGGACGCCGAAATGCGCCAACGAAAACAGAATGTACAATCCTAACCAGAGCGCCAATCCGCGTAAAGCCCGACCTACCATCAGCGTTTCCCGCTTTTCGCTTTCTCGTCGTTCAACAGAATCCCACTCAACAAGCCGTGAACGATTCCCAGCACGATGGAACCGTAGAGCGCAGACCAGAAGTTGCCCACTCGAAAGTTGAACGGCGTCACCGCAAACACCAGCCAGAAGAGCAGGGTGTTGATAAGAAGTCCGGCGATGCCTAAGGTGAGACAGTTCAGTGGCAAGAGCGCCATTTTGATGAGGGGACGCACTGTGGCGTTGACCAAGCCCAAGATGAGTGCCATCAGAATGTTGTCCTGCCAGTTGGGGCTGGGTGCCATATCTAAGCCGAACGCCTGCCCGCTCCAGAAGGTCAGGTACAGTGCCAGCGCAAACACGAGCCACTTTAGGACAAACTTCATCACCAAAGATTATACCGACTGCTCAGAGTCCGCCTCGTGCTTTGACCTGCATGTAGTAGTTCACGAGGTTCGCCACGAGGGTATCGGGTTCGGCATCGATGCAGTGAACGCCCATCCGCTCCAGCTGGCGGGCGGCGCTCATTCGGTCGGTCAGCACTTGGGTTGCGACGGCGCGGCGAAAGAGGGTGTCGGCGTCGGTGGGCGTTTGTCGGCTCCAGCCCTTCAGTTTGGGGTCAGATACGGTGACCACGACGCACAGATGGTGCCCTTTCAGCGTGCGTACCGATTGGAGAAGCATGCGTGAGGCGTCAATATCTATCAGGTCGGTAAAGAAGACCATCAGCGAGCGTTTGCGCCATCGGCGTGCCAAGTAGGTGGTGGCGTAGAGATAGTCCGACTCCACCATTCGGGGCTGAACGGCGTGGAGGGCGTCTACCAACTGGCGCATCTGGGTGCGTCCACGCTGGGGCACGACGAACTGGTCTACTTCGTCGGCGAAAGCGAGTGCGCCCACCTTGTCCTCCATCTGGGTTGCCACATGGGCGAGCATCAGCGCGGTGTTGAGAACCACATCGAACTTGCGCTTCCCCTCCACTTCGGCGAGCATGTTGCGCCCGCAGTCCAGCAGGAGGAGCACATTTTGACTGCGTTCCACCTGATAGTCGCGCACGATGGGTTTCCCGTGTCGGGCAGTGGCTTTCCAGTCGATCCGTCGGAACTCATCATCGGGCGAGTACTCACGCAGAGACTCGAACTCGGTGCCTTGCCCCCTGATGCGGAACTGACGGAACCCCATCTGGCGCAGGATCCCCCGATGACGGAGGAGGTCGTACTCGCGCATCTGGATGAGGTTCGGGTAGACGGGCACACGCTCTCGAGCAGGGAGGCGGTAGGTCTGTGCGATGAGGCGCAGGCGTCCCTCCACGCGGAGGAATATGTCCTCAAAACGCGCCTCACCCCGATAGAGGGGCGTGAGATGATAGTGAACCTGCACAGGCTCTCCGGGAATGAGCTTCAGAGGAAACTCACGGCGGTCAAACTGAGTGTAGGGCGGTGGCTCGTCGCGAAGGATGGCGTAATGGGGATGCCTTAGGTCATGTTCTAAAACGACCTCTATGCGGTTGGAGGCGCCCAGCGAGAGCACATGGTCATGGAGGCGTTTGACCCGAAACGAATTGCTGTTGGGCGCGCTGAGTGCATCCACCACAAAAAGCAGAGCAACCAGCAGGTCGATGGGCACGACCCACCAGAGTAGGTCTGGCACAGCGATCCCTGCCAGCCCAATCAACGCACCGAATGCCAATAGGAGCCAAGCGCGCCTGGTGAAGACCATCGGTTCGGGATTCGTAAGGTTGGGGTCAAGTCCTGCTTGCTGTGGGTAGCAAGGTTATCGCCTGTAAAAATAGGGGGCGTATGCCAATAATACCAGTGGTTATGCGTGCCATCGGTCTCGGATTAATGGTTCTGTGTGTGTGGGAACGGCACACACTCAACTGAGCGATGTGGTGTGGCGTCGTGCTATCCCTGCGGGTGATGTCGTGGCGTTCTCACCCGATGGACAGTGGGTAGCGGTCGCTGCTGAAGGGAACCATGTCGCGCTATATCGCCGCAGTAATCTACAGATCGAAAAGATGCTGAGTGAGCATCTTAGCCCTGTCGTGGCGATTGCCTTCGCACCAAGTAGCCAGCAAGTGGCAACCCTTGACATGGACGGGAAGCTGATGGTGTGGCAGGTCGCTACAGGGGCACGAATACGCACCCTCAACGCCCATCCGACGGGGGGGCGGGCGGTTCAATATTCGCCAGACGGCACGCTAATTGCCACCGGAGGGTGGGACGGAACCGTTCGGCTGTGGAACGCCAGCACGGGTGCCTCAGTGCGGGTTCTGATGGGACATAACGATGGTGTGTCGTCTCTTGCCTTCTCCGCTAACAGTCAGACCATCGCTGTGGGGGATGGAAACGGCACGATTCGCTTGTGGCAGGTCAGTAATGGGAGCCAGAGTGCACTTATCGCGAACGCACACTTCGGTGAAGTGAGCGCTTTAGCTTGGTCGCCCAGTAGCAATCGGTTTATCAGCGGGGGAACCGATGGCAAAATTAGCATCTGGGTTCAACAACAGAGTGTGTGGGTCAGTGAGCGCACTATAGACAGTGCCCATATGCTTACTGTTTCTGGGTTGGCGTACCGGTCTGATGGCGCACGGTTCTATTCCGCCTCGTGGGATGGCACTCTCAAGGTATGGAACCCCACGAACGGTGAACTTGTGCGTGCGATTTCTGCCGATGCGGACGGCGTGAACGCTATCTCGGCGTTGCCGAACGGGAGCCAAATCGTTTCGGTAGGAATAGAGCGTGCTGTAAGGTTTTGGAACCCCGAGACTGGTGGGCTGATCGCCACGCTTCCAGAACACAGGGCAGGTGTTAAAGGAGTCGGTTTCGCAGGTGGGGGCACATTCGTTTCCGTAG
>JBDNDR010000142.1:0-5809 GCA_046718995.1 Fimbriimonadales bacterium | reverse complement strand
CACCTCGCCATTCCGCACGAGCGAGAAACACGCCGAGGGGCACCATCGGCTCGAGATGCTCCGCTTAGCCATCCGAGACCATCCCCACTTTGAGGTCTCCGATTGGGAGATTCAGCGGGGCGGGGTCTCCTACACCATCGACACGGTCAACCAGTTCCGTGCGCATGAGGCTCAGGCGGAGTTCTACCTCATTATGGGGCTGGATACCTTAGCGGGGTTCGCTCACTGGTATCAGCCTCAGGCGATTCTTCAACACTGCCAACTGTTGGTCGGGGTGCGTCCTACCCACGACTGGCATGCGACACTCGCATCCCTGCCCGAATGGGTGCGTCCCCATGTGTTGGCGGTGCCGATGACGCCGTTGGGAATCAGCGCCAGCGACCTGCGCCGTCGGAGTGCGCAGGGACGCTCCCTACGCTACCTCACGCCCCCCGATGTGATAGAATATATCCGAACACACCAACTCTATACGGAGCCGAGGTGATATGGATACCGAACTCAAGCGTCTGAAGATTATTGAAGCCGCCGAAGAAGCCAAAGCCGAGGACATCAACGCGCTCGACCTGCGCGGGAAGACCCTTATCGCCGACTACTTCGTCATCTGTACCGGCACCTCCGATGTGCATATCCGCTCGGTCGCCGACAAAATCCAGGAGGCGCTGGAACAAGAGGGCGAGCGCGTGCTGAGAGTGGAAGGCTATCGCGAGGCGACCTGGGTGCTTCTGGACTACGGCGACATCGTAATCCACATTATGCGTCGCGAGCAACGCGAACACTATGGGCTGGAAGCATTCTGGCACAATGCGCCGCTCATTGAGAGCCTGCGCGAACATGTACGAGGATGAGACCCCGAGATGAGTTAGACCCGAAACGCAACGAGGTGGAGCACCTCCTGCGCAACGCCCACTTGGCGAAGGTGCGCGGGCAGATGGACGAGGCGCGCACCTATCTTGAGCAAGCAAAAGCGCTGATGCCCGACAGTGCCGATGTGTGGGCGGCGGTCGGCGACTTCTGGTATCAAGATGGCAAAATCCAAGAGGCGCACGACGCCTATAAGAAGGCGCACGAGCTGGACCCGCAAAACGCCTTCATCGAGCGCAAATACGCCCAGATTGTCCTGGAGATGGCACGCCAACAGGAACAGTATCGGCAGTGGGAACAGACGCTATCGGGCAACCGCCCCACCGACGACCTCTTTATCCAACGCAATCCCGGACTGGCGTTCCTGCTGTCGTTTCTGATGCCCGGTGTCGGTCAGCTGTACAACGGACAGTTCGTCAAGGGCGGGGTGATACTGGGTGCATTCGTATTGGGCTGGATTATTTTTATGCTCACGCCGGGCGGAAGCGATTTTGTCAGCAATCTGCTTGCGTTTCTGGTGAACCCTGCACGGGTGCGGGGTGGGCTGAGCGGTTTCCAGATTTTCCTGGCACTGACGCTGTTCCTGCTGTGGGTCTACGCCTTTATTGACGCGCCGCTCAACGCCGTCGCGCGCAATCGGCAGATGAATCTCTGAGCCGAGTGCCCCTTAGGTACACTATAGCACGCATGGCAACAAGGGGAAAAGCGAGCAGGGAGGCGCGCCCAACACAACGCAAAAATGCCCGCAAACTGATTGGCTGGTTCCTCTGGACACTGTTTTGGCTGGGCGGGCTACTGTTGGGCACTTTTCTGGGCTATATGAGCTTTGCAGGCGAGGGCACCGTGCGGCGTGCCGTCGTCGCCTATATCACTGGTGAAGTCAAGCCCGAAAACGCCTTCCCCGGCAAGCGGAGGGTCACGGTACTCTTCGTGGGCGCCGATGAGAACCGCAACCGCCGCAAGCAGGTGGTACAGACGATGGCACGCACCGATACGATTCTGGTCGCCCAGTTCGATTTTGCGAACCAGCGTGTGAACGCGCTCTCCATCCCGCGCGATACTCTGGTGCGCATCCCCCGCCATGGCTGGGGCAAAATCAACTCGGCGCATGTACTCGGCGGTCCCCCACTCCTGGTAGAAACCGTCAGCACCCTCTTGGGCAACATCCGAATCGACGAGGTGGTCATCGTCAGCTACAAAGCCTTTGAGGAAGCGGTCGATGCGCTGGGCGGGGTGACGATTGAGGTCGAAAAACGGATGCGCTACCACGACAACTGGGGCGACCTCCATATCGACTTGGAACCCGGCATCCAACATCTGAACGGGAAGCAAGCGCTGGGCTATGTGCGCTACCGCCATTCCGACAGCGATTTCGCACGCATCGAGCGCCAGCAGAAGTTCATGCGCGCCGTCAAAGCCCGCCTCAAAGACCCCAGCGTCTGGCTCCGTGCGCCCCAAGCCCTCAACGCCGGACTGAGACATACCAAAACGACGATGGAATACGAACAACTGTTGGCGCTTGCGTTATTCGCACGCCAAATCCCAGAAGAGAATATCCGCACCGAGACCCTCCCCGTGCGCGATGGGGTCGGCACCTCCCTTATCGTCCAACGCGAGCGTGCCAGCGCCCTGATTCGCGAACTCGGCTTCTGGGACGACGACCACTTGAGCTACGCCCGATGAACCGACTGGGATTGACCAAACTGGAGAAACTTGCTATCGCCGTGGCGGTCTTAGCCGTTATCGCTGTTCTGATTCCGCTCTACCGCCAACTGGTTGACCTGAAATACACAGCGGACTGCCTTTCGAACCTCAAAGATATTGCCACTGCGATTAACCTCTATCAGCTGGACTACCAGAACACTTTGCCCGTCGCCTATTACGCCAACCCTGATGGCTCGCCGCAGCGCGACTCGCAGGGCTACCCGCTGACTTGGGTGCTGTGTGTGAGTAGTTATCTGCGTAAAGACATCCAGCGCACGCTCCGCTGTCCTGCCGACCCCCTGCGCGGAAGCACCGTTATTAGCCATCCACGCGAGCCGGGCAAGACGCTCCAGCTCTCTTATGGGTTCTACGCTCCGCTCTCGGCGCGCCGTGCGGAAGACCTGCTCAATCCCGGCTTGACCATCATGATTGCAGATAGCGTAGCGGGCGGGCAGTTAGGCACGCTGAACCCGCGTCCGCTTCTGGAGGGCAACGATGGCTTCCTGCTCGGCTACGACGACTCGCTCTTACAGCCGACCCCCGAATCGCGATATATCACGCGTCTGGCGGTCTGGCGTCTGCGCGAATCGGAGGGTTGGGAGGACGGGAACCTGCGCGCTTTTCACGGCAAGGGCGTGAATGTCCTACATGCCGATGGACATGTCAGCACCCGCTCGCCTGCCATTCTGCTGTTGGAGCGCGAACCAGATGGGCGTCTCAAACCGCCCTGGAGCCTGCCCCAAAAGCGGGAGGATGCCCCGCCATCATTCTGAAAAGCGATAGGGTATACTAATCTGGCTCAAATTAAGGTAAGTAGGAGCGAGGCATAAGCGATGGCTTCTGTAGATACGAAATCGCCTGCAAAAACAGGACTTATTGGACGCATTCAGACATGGTATCGTGAGGTGACGGCGGAGCTCAAGCGCGTGGTGAAGCCGACCCCCGACGAGACGAACCAGATGACCTTGGTGGTCATCGGCTTCGTGATTGTCGCGGGGCTATGGTTCGCCTTCTGGGACTTCGTGCTGACCCGCCTTGACCAGTGGCTCCGTGCCATCACGCAGTAGGAGGATAACGGATGCGAAGAGCATGGTATGTCGTGCGTACCCTCGTTGGGCATGAGAATAAGGTCAAGCTCGCCATCGAAAAACGCGCCAAAGCCCAAGGCTTGGACGACCGAATCTTTCAAGTGCTAATCCCGATTGAACAAGAGGTGCGCACCAAGGGCGGTAAGAAACAGACCGTCACGCGTCGCGTGTTCCCCGGCTATGTGCTGGTGGAGATGATTCTGGACGACGAGACCTGGACTTTCGTGCGTACCACGCCGGGCGTCACCGGGTTCGTCGAGTCGGGCGGTAAACCCGTTCCGCTCTCGCCCGAAGAGGTGGAAGAGATTGAGCGCTCTATTGTGGAGAGTAAAGTCCGCCCACGCATTGCATTCTCGCCTGGCGACACCGTGCGCGTACTCGAAGGCGCCTTCGCCGATTTCAGCGGCAAGGTGGAAAGCGTAGACCCCGAACGCAGTAAGGTCAAAATCCTCATCAACATCTTCGGGCGTGAGACCCCCGTCGAGTTAGAAGTAGACCAAGTGGAGAAAGTTTCCTAAGGAGGGCTAATTATGGCAAAAGAAATCATGACGACGATTAAGTTGAACCTGCCCGCTGGGAAGGCGACCCCAGCCCCGCCTGTGGGTCCCGCACTCGGTCAGGCAGGCGTCAACATTATGGAGTTTGTGAAGAAGTTCAACGAAGCCACAGCAAGCCAAATCGGGGCGACCCTGCCCTGCGAGATTACGGTCTACAAAGACCGCTCGTTCACCTTCATCGTCAAACAGCCCCTGGCTTCGGACCTGATTCGCCAAGCGGCAGGCATCGAATCGGGGTCTTCGAACCCCCTGCGCAATAAAGTCGGCAAAATCACCAAAGAACAGTTGCGTCAGATTGCCGAGCGCAAGATGCCCGACCTGAACGCCAACGATATCGAAGCCGCGATGAAAATCATCGCCGGCACCGCACGCTCGATGGGGGTCGAAATCGTAGACTGACCCCCGCACCCAGTGGCAGGGGCGCAACCCGCTCCGCTACGACCACAGGAGGGAAACCATGAGAGGACGCAAAACAACCAAAAAGCAGAAGCATAGTGAGCGCTATCTGAGTGTTGCTAAGCAGATCGACAAAGACCAGGTGCTTTCGCCCGCTGAGGCTATCCAGAAGGTAAAAGAGACCGCCACCGCTAAGTTTGATGAGGCGGTCGATGTCGCCATCAATCTCGGCGTAGACCCGCGCAAGAGCGACCAGATGGTGCGCGGAGTGGTGAACCTGCCTCATGGCACCGGCAAGAAGCAGAAGGTGCTGGTGTTCGCTAAGGGCGAGCAGGCTGACCTCGCGCGCGAAGCCGGCGCCGATATGGTCGGTGCCGAGGACATCGTGGAGCAGATTCAAAAAGGCTGGAAAGGCTGGAAGAACTTCGACCTGATTGTCGCCGGTCAGGATATGATGCCGATTATCAGCCGTGTGGGTGGGATTCTGAAGGCGCGTATGCCCAACCCCAAGTCGGGCACCGTCTCGCCGACCCCTGCGCGTGTCGTGGAGGAGATTAAGCGAGCCTCGCGTGTGGAGTACCGGGTGGATAAGAACGGGATTGTGCATATGCCCATCGGGCGCGCCTCCTACTCGGCAGAGCAGCTGATGGAAAACTTCGCTGTGGCGTTGAACGCGCTCCTCAAGGCGAAGCCCGGCAGTTCCAAAGGGCGCTACCTGCAGAAAATCACCCTCTCCAGCACGATGGGACCGGGCGTCCGTGTGGATGTCAACGAAGCCCAAAAGCTCGCTGAGCAGGTCAAAGGCTGAGCTACTCTTGTTCGAACGCTAAGGCGTTTACAGGCAGGGAGCCAAACTGGGTTTTCCCTGCCTGTTTGTATTACTCCGCACCCATCCCCACTCAACACCCTGCACAAGCCCTGCCTCCGCCAACATGCACAAACCCACCACCGTCACCCTGCACAAGTCTCGCCTCCGTCAACATGCACAAACCCACCACCGTCACCCTGAGCCGCAGGCGAAGGGTCTTTTTGAGATGCTTCGCTGGCGCTCAGCATGACGGGGTAGGTCTTGGGGTAGAGTGCGTCCATGCCGTCACCCTGAGCCGCAGGCGAAGGGTCTTGTTGAGATGCTTCGCTCCGCTCAGCATGACAGGGTAGGTCTCGGCAGCGCCGGTTCATCGAGTTGATAGACCGGATTGGGCG
>JBDNDR010000141.1:0-5817 GCA_046718995.1 Fimbriimonadales bacterium | reverse complement strand
CCCTCTCCGTAAACGGAGAGGGGAGCCTGCACCGAACCCACCCCGTCATGCTGAACGCAGTGAAGCATCTCATCGAGACCCTTCGCCTGCGGCTCAGGGTGACGGATGGGGTATGGCTCAGGGCGACGAGGGAATGCGCTCGCCACGAACGCCCCCTCCCGTCATGCTGAACGCAGTGAAGCATCTCATCGAGACCCTTCGCCTGCGGCTCAGGGTGACGAATGGGGTATGGCTCAGGGTGACGGATGACGGTAGGCTCAGTGCGACAGGAGAGGCATGGCACAGGGTAGTGGGGCGCGGGACTTCAGCGAGCCTATTCTCTTTCTTCACGCTGAGTGGGTAATTATTTATTAGTAGTCTGCCTTGGAGGACAACACCCATGACAAACTTTTGCTCACAGATTGTGGACAGTTTCGGTTCCGCGTGGAATCCTACGGGGTGGGTGCTGTTTACACTCTGGTTCCTGCTACCCTTCCTTCCGCCCATCGAGCCGATGGCGCTGAAGGCACTTTTATGGCTGGTGCTGGGTGGGCTACTGACCGTGTGGTGGTTGATTGATGCCATAGACCAAAGCATCCCGTGGTGGCAGATGGCACTCGTGATACTTTTGCTGGGCTTGAGTTTTGTTCCTATCGGCTGCTATGCGCTGATTCTAAGAATCTCTGCATGGGTCATTTACCAGCTCCGTTTCCGTGAGGCATAGGAATAACCGGCTCTGGAGGTTTAGGGTATACTGCTACCGTGCGCGCGGAAGCGCACCAACCCAAACGAAGGAGGTTGAATAAACTATGTCTAAGCGAAACCGTTTCTGGTGGTTAATCCCGTTTACTATCGGGGTTCTGTTGTGGGGAGTTTGGAGCGTCGTGTTTTCGTCCGCCCCGTTGAAAGAAGGTAGTCCCGCCCCTGACTTTGCGCTGGTCGGTAGCGATGGCAACACGCACCGCCTGAGCGATTATGCTGGAAAAACCGTCGTGCTGATGTTCTATCCTAAGTCCAACACGCCGGGCTGCACCGCTCAGAACTGCTCGGTACGCGACAACTTCGAGGAGCTCAGCAAGCATGCGGTGGTGTTCGGCATTAGCGTCGACTCGCCCGAAGCCCAAGCCAAATTCGTCAAAGACCACAATCTCAAGCACATCGTGCTGGCAGATGCCGACAGCAAAGTTTCTGAGGCTTATGGGGTACGCACAACCGCAGGTTTCGCCAGCCGAACGACTTTTATCATCGGTCCCGATGGCAAGATTGCGAAGGTGTTTGAGCGCGCCGGCACCAGCAATCATGCCCAAGAGCTCCTTGCCTACTTCCAGCAGGGCTACGGCAATGCACCGGCTCGCACCGCCGACGCCCAAGCACCCGAAAAGCCCGCTATCGGCAAGAAGGTGCCCAACTTCCGCCTGGTCAACATGAACGCTCAGGGCGCTGAGGACAAGGAGATTGAACTGTACGCCATCAAAGACAAGAAGGCGATTGTGATTATGTACATCGCGACCCGCTGCCCTGTGTCGTTGGACTACGACGAGCGCATGGCACAACTGGCGAAGGAGTACTCTGAGAAAGGCGTGATGTTCATCGGTATCAACTCCAACAACACCGAGCCTGCCAGCGAAGTAGCCGAGCACGCCCGAAGCAAAGGGTTCACCTTCCCGGTGCTGAAGGACGAGGGCAACCGCGTCGCCGATGCCTACGATGCCAAAGTCACACCCGAAGTGTTCGTAGTGGATAGCAACTTCATCTTGCGCTATCACGGGCGCATCGACGACAACCAGCGTGCAGACCGCGTCACCCAGCGCGACCTCAAGAATGTGCTGGACGCGATGCTGGCGGGTAAGCAACCACCCGTTAGCGAGACCCGCGCTTTTGGATGCACCATCAAGCGTGCTTCCCGCTGAAACCCAACGAATCGCTACAGCGTGCCGCTCCCCCTTCTCGGTGTGAGAAGGGGGAGCTGATTTTCGAGAACCTACCGCCCGAACAGAAAGGACACAGCAGCTAACCCCTACAGGTACAATTAAGTAAGCGATGAACACCCTTTGGACGGTGCAGATTGATGACCTCATCCAGCGTGCGCTGTGCGAAGATATTGGAAACGGCGACATTACCACACAAGCCCTGATTCCCCCTGAGGCTCGTACCGAGTGTGCCATCTTCGCTCAGGCAGAGGGGGTTCTGTGTGGGCTGGAGGTCGCCAAACGCGTCTTCCAACGCTTAGACCCTGCGATGCGTTTTGCCTCCGCACTGACCGACGGCGCCTTGCTGGAACCCGATACGCCTGTGCTCCAGATTCTGGGCAAAACGCGCGCGGTGCTGACCGGTGAGCGAACTGCGCTAAACTTTTTACAACACCTGTCGGGGATTGCCACCCTGACCCGCCAATATGTGAACGCGGTTGAAGGCACGGGCGCCCAAATCGTGGACACCCGCAAGACCACCCCGACCCTGCGCCTCCTGGAAAAGTACGCCGTCTCGGTGGGGGGCGGACGCAATCACCGGTTCGGACTGGACGACGGTGTTCTCATCAAGGACAATCACCTGCTGGCACTGGGGGGCGACCTGCGCGAAGCGATACGCCGTGCGCGCGCCCACGCCCATCACCTGATCGCCATAGAGGTAGAATGCACCACTTTGGAGATGGTTCAGACCGCTGTAGAAGCCGGTGCCGATGTCATCCTGTTAGACAATATGCCGCTGGAGATGCTACGCGAAGCTGTCCAGATGGCAAAGGGGCATGTGAAAGCGATTGAAGCGTCGGGTGGGGTCTCCCTGCAGACTGTGCGCGCGATTGCCGAAACAGGTGTGGACTACATCTCGGTCGGTGCCCTCACCCACTCGGCACCTATCCTGCCGATGCACTTGGAGTTCTAAGATGCGCTGGCAGACCTTTTATCCCGAATGGGTTGAACCGTTGAACCGCCTGAGCGAAAGCGAGGGCACCGTGCTTATCCTCGGGGGCACCGATGTCGGCAAATCCACCTTCAGCGCTCTGCTCATTCGCCTCTGGTTGGAGCGTGCCCACAGCATCGGCTTCGTAGACTTAGACTTAGGACAGACCAGTGTGGGACCGCCCGGCATGCTCAGCTGGACACTGATACGCAAGGCGTTTGAGCGGTTCAGCGATTTGGAACCCAGTGGGACGGTGTTTGTAGGGGACATCACACCGGCACGCCACCTCACCTTAGCGCTCACCGGGGCACGACGCCTCTACGACGAGGCGCTCCAAGCCCAGCCCGACCGAATCGTCATCGACAGCTGCGGGTTCATCAGTGGCACGGTTGGGCGTCAGTACAAGCTGATGTTATGCGACCTCCTGCGCCCACGGGTGATTGTCGCCCTCCAGCGTGAGCAGGAGCTGGAGCCGATACTGGGTGCGCTCCGTCGCCGTGCCGATTGGGAGCTGGTGGAGCTCAGTGTGCCCGGCGCAGTGGGGCGCAAATCGCCGATAATGCGCTCGCAGTACCGGCGGGTCGCGTTTGGACGCTACTTTCAGCGGGCAACGGTTCAGAGCCTCTCGCTGGAACAGATAAGTTTCACCGGGCGACGCTTGGGGGCAGGGGAGCCGTTTTCCGCTCAGCGACTACGCTACCTCAGCGATCAGGTCGGAGCCGAACTGCTCCACGCCGAGAAGATTGGTCCCTCGCTCCACGCCATCGCTCGCGAACCGATGAGCGACACCCAACTCCAGCTGCTTATGACCCTCACAGGCACCGACCGCCTGGTGTTTATGCCCCCGAACGCCTATCACCACCTGCTGGTGGGGCTGATTGACTACACGGGGCGCCACTACGGGATGGGGCTGATTGAGGAGATCGATTTTCCCAACAAGACACTCCGCTTGATGACCCCCGTGCGTTCGGTTCAGCCCGTGCGGTGGGTACAATTGGGCTTCCTGCGTGTGCTCCCCGATGGAACCGAGCTGGGCGAGCCACTGCGCGACGGCTGATATGAGACTCTCAACGGAACAGGGCTACTCTATCTGGTTCTTGCTGGTGGTGGCACTCATGCTCACCAGCCTGCTGGTATCGAACATCGTTGCCTCCAAAGTGGTGCAGATGGGTCCGTTCATCATTTCGGGGGCGGAGTTCATCTTCCCGATTAGTTATATCGTGAACGATGTGCTGACGGAAGTGTATGGCTATCGGCGTTCGCGCTTGGTCATCTGGATAGGCTTCGGAGCGAACTTGTTGATGGTGCTGGCGATTCAAGCGGCAATCGCCCTTCCGCCTGCGCCCTTTTGGGAGAGTCAGGAGGCGTTTGCGACGGTGCTGGGCGCTACTCCTCGCTTGCTGGTCGCCTCGCTCTGTGCCTATCTGGTGGGCGAGTTTATGAACTCGTATGTGCTGGCGAAGATGAAGATTCTCACGAAAGGGCGCTGGCTCTGGACGCGCACCATCGGCTCCACATTCGTCGGGCAGATGTTCGATACGGCAATCTTCAGCGTGATTGCCTTCTGGGGCATCGTGCCCCTACGCGAACTGGTTATCATGATGCTGACCGTGTGGAGTTTCAAGACCCTCTACGAGGCGCTGGTGACCCCGTTGACCTATGGGGTGGTGAACTTCCTCAAGCGCCGAGAAGGGGTCGATGTGTACGACTACGATACCCGCTTCAATCCGTTCGTGTTGGAGTGAGCTTCTCACCCTTGACGACACGCCCTGTGGATAGGGTATAATTGAAGCGTCACGGTGCGGACGTGGTGGAATTGGTAGACACGCTAGATTCAGGTTCTAGTGGGCTTGCGCCTGTGGGAGTTCGAGTCTCCCCGTCCGCACCAATCTTTATGGCGGCGTAGCTCAGTTGGTGAGAGCGACCGGCTCATACCCGGTAGGTCGGCGGTTCGAGTCCGCCCGCCGCTACCATCTCGTTTTCCCCTCGCTGTGACTCCAGATGTGCTATAATCCCTTTGGTGCCAAAAGGGCAAAATTGGCTCTCAAAGGACTCCAGATTATCGTAGGGAGTGCCGATAATCGGATTAGGCGTAAGCCGAGGCAGAAAAAGGCAAACCTGCAGTGATGTAGGGGCGCAAAGCCACGGGTCTGTTATAAGCAGATAGCCGGGTTACCTGACCTCCGGCTTGCTGAACCATTCGGCAAGACTAAGGAGGTTAAAAATGCAAATCTCGTTGGATGAGGTGCGTAAGGTCGCAGTGGCGTATCGCCAGAACAAGACGACATCGGTCGTGAAGGAACATGTGCCCGAGCCAGTTCCGCCGACCCCTGAAAAAGACCTACGATTGGCGCTGGAACTGGCACGCCAGCTGGCAAAAGAGCCAGAGGTGCGTGCGGAGCGAGTCGCTGAGGTGCGCCAGCAGATGGAGGTAGGCGCCTACCGCCTTTCGTCACGATTGGTCGCAGGCGCGATTGTACGCCGTCTGATTGCCGACCGAGTTCGCTGATTCTCCCCCGCGCGAGGCTCCCACACAGGGAGCCTCTTTTCCTATCGTCCTCATCGGTGGGGCTACTGCAATAGAAATATCTATCCCCGCAACACAGCCCGCTTTCCCTCAGCAACTGCGCAAGCACTTCTGCTTTCGTTGACACCAATCTCATCCCACTAAAACGCATAAAGCAGGAATCACGCTATTAGCGACGAATCTTTTTAGAGCGGAGGGAAATACCATGAGGTTTGCCTTCCAAACGGAAGAGGGGTGGCGTGCTTGGCTTTCCCGTCAGGCGCGAGGCTACACGCGCAGTGCGGACACCGCCGAAGACTGGGTTCAGGAGACGCTGTTGGCGTTCTGGCAACGGTTCGGACGGCTGCCGTGGGAGCAAGTGTGCGATGAAGCGGAGTGTCAACGGAGGGGGCGGTGGTGTCGCCAGAAGT
>JBDNDR010000140.1:0-5850 GCA_046718995.1 Fimbriimonadales bacterium | reverse complement strand
GCGCCGACGCGACGGTTATGAAGAGTATCTGGCGCTGGCACTCTATGCCGACACCGTGTACGGCAGTGAGCGGTTCGGACGGGCAATGCGCATCGCTGGGGGGATCGAACCCGACGATTTTCTGAATGGGCTACGCGAAGGTCTCTTGGAGCGTGAACAGCTCCGCCTCAGTTTGCCCCTGCCAAAGACGTGGCTCTATCTGCCAGGGGGTGCCCGCCGCTGGAGCGTGGTTCAGCCTGCGGGTATCGGCTTACAGCCCGACCCCAAACGCCCCGACTGGCTCCGCCCCACAGCAGAGGCGCTTCAGCTCACCGTGCGCCGAGTGCGGTAGAGGTAGTACAGAGACTACAATCCCTGTGCTGTTCGGCACAGGGCGTCGGCCACTCGCACGGCACGCACCGTCGCTTGCACATCATGCACGCGCAGGACATCAGCGCCCCAAGCTGCGCTCAACACTGCAGTCGCCAAAGTGCCTTCCAGTCGTTCTTCGGGGGGTAAGCCACCCAGCAGGTGCCCGATGAACGACTTACGCGAAGTGCCCACCAACACCGGATAGCCCAGCGCTTTGAGGGTCGGCAGATTTTTGAGGAGTTGCAAGTTGTGCTCTACTGTTTTGCCAAAACCGATGCCCGGGTCTAGCCAGATGTGTGTGGCAGGCACACCCACCTGAATCGCCCGTTCGGCATGCGATTGGAGCACCTGACACACCTCGCGCACGACATCCTCATAGATGGGGTTGTGTTGCATCGTTTTGGGTGTACCCTTGATATGCATCAGCACGACCAGCGCGCCCATCTCCGCAACCAGTTCGGGCATCGCTGGGTCAAAGGTCATCCCGCTGATGTCGTTAACGATGCAGGCGCCCGCTTGAAGTGCCAAGCGAGCTACTGCACTCTTTGTGGTATCCACCGAGAGGATGGCGTTGGGATAACGATGGGCAATCGCCTCCACAAGGGGCACCACACGCCGAATCTCTTCTTCAACGGGCACAGGGTCAGAACCGGGACGGGTCGACTCGCCGCCGATGTCAAGGATATCTGCGCCTTCACCGAGCATCTGTTCGGCTCGAGCGAGGGCGGTCTCAAAGCGGTCGTAGCGTCCGCCGTCGAAGAAGCTGTCGGGCGTGGTGTTGAGGATGCCCATCACGAGGGTGCGTCGCCCGAGCTGTGCCCGAAGGCGATCGATTTGCTCAGTGATACGAGCCATTGTGGCGCGGGAACTTGGGCAACTCGCGAAGAGCCTCGGGAACCTGCTCCAACATCGCTTCCCCGACCCGACTGAAATGGAAGCCGCGCTCCCGTGCGGAGGGAACCGGGTCATGGAGGAACTTCAGACGGAACAGTTTATCTTCCATCAGCAGGTGGAAGAGCGTGTCCATCTGATGGTAGTCCAGACTCTCCAACTCCATCCGCGAGAGCAGAACCAGCTCAAACGGAACCGACTCATCAAACGCTAACTGTTCATAGTCGTCTATGGCTTGGTGAAGGCGCCCGACGGCTTTGAGCAGGCGCGCTCGGCGGAACCGATAGTGGTGTGAAAGCGGTTGCAGGCGCACGAGCCGTTCTGCAATCGGCAGGGCGCGCCCATAATCCATCTGAGTGGTGTAGACCTCCAACAAGAGTTCTAGAGGCGTGGGGTGGTTCGGCTCTAAGGCGAGCCACATCCGACATTCCTGCTCTGCCGAAGCGAAGTCACCACTTTCTATGAGCATCTCGACCATCTGTTTGCGCAGAGTATCCGACTCGGGGTTCAGTAAGAGTGCGTTGCGGATGGCACCGATGGCATTTTGCCAGTTATGCTTGCGCCGATAGAGCTCGGCTAAGCGTACATAACATTCCAGTGGCTGTTTCCCTGTCTCCAGCACCTGGTGGAGCATCTGGATTGCCCGGTCCAAACGCCCTTTACGCACGCATTCATCCACTTGCTTGAACAGTTTCATCGTTGCTCTCCGTTCACCGAAAACCATTTTGCCTATTATGCCCCAAAACGGCTTTCGGTGTCAATCGGGATTTATACGGTATTTTCGATAGCGACGACCCGATTCCTGCCACTCTTTTTGGCGCGTTCTAAGGCGGAATCGGCGATTTCCAGTAAAAGTGCGGGGTCTTGACACGAATCGGGATAGCCCGCTACGCCCACACTGATATTGATAGGAATCTGATGTTGCCCTGTGGTGTCATGGAACTCGTGTTGAGCCACCGCTTGCACCAGCCGAACCGCTGCGGACACGGCTCCCTGTAGATTGGTGGAGGGCAGAAGCACCACGAACTCGTCGCCCCCATAGCGGGCAATCAGTTCGGTGTTGCGCAGACTCTGCTGAAGTACTTCCGCCAACTGCACCAGCACATAGTCGCCCTCCAGATGACCATAGGCATCATTGATTTGCTTGAAACCGTCCAGGTCTATCATCATCAGCGCAAGGGGATGCTGGTAGCGCAGGGTCAGGCGCGCCTCTGCTTTGTAGCGCTCTTGGAAATAGCGGTGATTGTAGAGTCCCGTCAGCCCATCGGTGAACGCCAGGTGCTCCAGATGGCTGAGCAGGTTCGCACGCGCCAGAATCATCGCCAGATGGACACCGACCGACTGTGCCAGCTCGTAATCCGTCTGGGTAAAGAAATGAGGCTGGCTATGCCCGATTGCAAAGAAACCCTCTACCCGACCGATACTGTGCAGAGGTACCAGAATGAGGCTCCGTACCGTGCCCGTATCCCACGGGAACGCCTCGCGCTGTTCTTGAATATCGGCGACCCACAGAGGGTTGAGCGACTTTGTAGTCAAGTAAGGACGAAGGTCGGGCATGTTTTTCCAGTTGGCAACCTCTTCGTAGCCTGTCTCTCTAATCAGCACCACCTGCGCATATTCAAAGCGTAGCACTGGCTGGAGAACCTCTAAGGCGGCGCTTGGAAGTGACTGGGCGGTACTGACGGTAAACAGCAGGCTACTCAGCTCTTGAACCAATTGCGTCTCTTGGAGGCGACCCTCCAACACACCGATTTGGTCGTATAGGTTAATCAGCGCATTCAGATGGGGTAAGAGGGCTTGAAGACGCCGCTCGGTCTCGGAGGAGAAGGGCTGTTTCGGATGGCTCACAAAGCTCACGACACCCTGCAGATGCTCCCCTGAATAGATTGGGAAGCTGAGGATAGCGGAGCGATTGAGCGACTCTTCACTGTGGGCGTCCTCCATCTGCTCCAAGTGTGTCATCAGGAAGGTGCGTATCTGCTGGAGCGGTGCCGGAGGGTTGGGAGTTGTAGGGACAGGCGAGTTAGTCTGCCGTCCTTCCAAGGACCGCAGTGAGCCGACCGCACAGCGCACCCGCAGGGTAAGCCCACCCTCTTCGGTGAGCAGCAGTGCAACCCCACGCGCCTCTGATATTGCACGCAGACGCTCCAGCATCAAGCGATAAGCTTCCGATGGGTCTATGACCCGCGAGAGGATGGCGTACAGTTCGTCGCTATCTCTCAGGGCTTGCATATTCTCTTCCAGTCGGCGGTAGTGGTGCGACAGTTCGCGGAATCGGCTCCGCAGGTCGCGCTGGGCTTGTTCGCTCCGTTCCACCTCCTCAGTCGCCTTCTGGAGGAGTGCCTCATAATCGGGGCTTCGGCTTTTGCTCGCCACCAGCACCATCAGCGCCGAAATCACGAACAGCGAGAGAATCATCATCCAGTAGGAGGCAGAAAGGAGGTTCTCAGGATTGCGCGCATATTCCGATAGTCCGAAGGCTGCGGGTACAGAAAAAGCACTCAGCGCGCCCCCAACACGCTGGTAGCGCCACAGGTGGAAGAGGGTGAGTAGGAGATACGCACTGAACAGCTCGCGCGGGGGTGTCCAAAGCCACCACGCCACACCCAGCATGAGCGTGTTGCTCAGGACACTCAAGAGAACAAGCCACCAGGCAGTGGGATATTTTGACTCTAACAGGGTAAGCGCAATCAGTGAAGCGGTCGCTATGGCGACAGCAGTGCCAATGGTGGGCGTTAATGAACCAAGCTGGAGCCACCACCCACCGACTATCAGTGCCATCAATCCGATGCGCACAAAAAGACTCAAAGGTCTGCCCCTCTATAGGATACCTGATAAGAGAGCAATTTCCTGCTGTGGCACGAAAGTTGCTACTCTGCTTAATAACATAAAGGTTCAAAGATGTTAGCAGGGGGCATCGTGCTGCATGACGAGACGCGCAGGCGTTAGGCAGTCGGTCTCGTAGAGAGGACACCGCTGTGTCGTCATGCCTATCGATGCCCTGATTTCTTTTACCCCGCAAAATCTACCTACACTGCAGTGCCCACGCGTGTGGAATGCCTTCCCTGTGGGAGGATGCGACCATGCGCTATTTCGTGGGAGTTGCTTTGGGAGTCCTTTGTGTAAGTTTCGTGTGGGCAGATCAGGGTTCAAATCCAATAGCACCGCGCACACCGAACGGCATGCTCTGGGCGGGCACGACTTTTAACTTGCAAGCCAGAGCCGTGATGAATAACCAAACCGTTGCCATTTCGGATGCGGGCACCGTGCGCGTTGGGCAAGTACGCCGATGGCAAGCGACGCCACTTAATTCCAATTTAGTGCATCTGCCTTCGGGCAACTACCTCTACCAAGTCCGATTGGAGAACACGGGCAACGGAATGGACCAGTTCCAGTTCGCCCTCACCCAGCAGGAGCTGACCGGAGACCAGCGTTGGAACTTGGCGCTATTTGAGGATCAAAACAACACCCGCTCCACCAGCGGCAATCCGCAAATCAGCATGCCAGGCACTGGCTCGGTCATTGCGCCAGGAATGGGGATGGTCTATCTACTTCGTGTGACACCGCCTTCCAGCTCGGTTCCAACAGATGGCGTCTGGGCACAGGTGCTCGCAGGCCTGGTAGGCAGTCAAAATCTGCAGAGAGTCGGCGATACAGTGGTTGCTGGAACGATGCGCAACGCTTCTGTGGTCGGGCGGTCGGGTAGCTATAGTGGGTCTCAAAACCATGTAGACCCAATCCTAACAGGAGGGCGCATCTTCTGGATGGGCACCGACAGCAACAACGAGACGCGAATCTTTCACGCACCCTATAACTCGGCAAATGACGCCAACCCGTTTGGAACACGCGAGGTCTATTCACGCCGACTAACTAACTTTGTGCCAAGCGGGTTCAGTGAGGTCTTTGGCAGTAGCTGGTTTGTGGGCAACCAAGACGGACAACTCTTGCGTATTCCGCTCCAAACAATCCTGCAGAATAACACTGCCACCGACCCACGCCAAGTGGTGAGCTTACCTGGGGGAGCACGCGTACGCTTAGACCTCAAGCCGTTCCAGCTCAACAATCGCCTCTTCGTGGTGGGCACGGATAATCGTCTTCATGCGCTCCGAGAGGACGGCACTTGGTTGGCGCAGAGTATGCGTCTGCCCAGCAATGTCGGCAACATCTCCTGTGCACCTGTGGTATTGATGAAGCGCCACGCTGTGGTCGGCACCGACCAAGGCTGGCTGATCTTCGTGGATATGCTGACAGGCAACATTCAGACCACTCGGCGCGTGGACAACTCTCAGCCTGTGCGCCATCTGGTGGTCAATCGTGATGAGCGCCTGATTCTGGCTGTCGTGGGTGAACGGAGGCTGATGGGAATTAATTCGCGTCAGGGCACCGTTCAGTGGAGCCGTATGGTTGAGGAAGGCATGGGCGCAATCGTGTCTAACTTAGCCTATGACCGTGAGAACGATTCGGTCTTCTTCCTCACCCGATTGGGACATCTGTTTGGGGTTCACGCTTTTACCGGGTTGACTCGCCCGCTTTATCCGCAACAAGTGATTGAGGTAGATAGCACTGCGCCCCTCACCCAAGCTACCGTGCAAGTGACGCGTCGGCAGG
>JBDNDR010000014.1:0-14187 GCA_046718995.1 Fimbriimonadales bacterium | reverse complement strand
CACTTCCCCGCCTTAGACCGTGTGACCTCCGGGCTTCAACCATCCGAGCTGATAATCCTCGCGGCGCGCCCCAGTGTCGGGAAGACTTCGTTCGCCATCAACATCGCCGAGAACATCGCCCTCCGAGAAAACCGACCCGTCGCCATTTTTAGCTTAGAGATGTCCGCCCAGCAGCTGGTTCAACGGATGCTCTGCTCGCAAGCGAGTGTCAGCTCCGAACGGGTGCGTCACGGACGGCTGACCCCCGACGACTGGGACCGGCTTCAGCATGCCTCTGAACGGCTGTTCCGTGCGCCCATCTATATTGACGACACCAGTAGCCTCTCCACGCTGGAGATGCGCGCCAAATGCCGACGCCTGAAAACACAGCTCAGCGACCTGGCACTTGTGGTGGTCGACTATCTGCAGTTGATGCGCTCGTCCAACCGCCGAGTGGAGAACCGCAACCAAGAGATTGGCGAAATCGCACGCGCACTCAAGCAGTTAGCCCGCGAGTTTGAGGTGCCTGTGATTGCCTTGTCGCAGCTCTCGCGCTCGATCGAGCGTCGCGAGAACAAGCGTCCGATGCTGTCGGACCTGCGCGATAGTGGCTCTATTGAGGCGGAAGCCGATGTGGTGATGTTCATCCATCGCGAGGAGTACCTTTCTGAGCGGGACGGGAGCGCAAGTCAGCGTTCCTCAGAGAACCGGGGTCCGCAAGAGGCAGAGATTATCATCGCCAAACAGCGCAACGGTCCCACAGGTTCAGTCAAGCTTGCCTTCCAGCCTGAGTTCTCGCGCTTCCTCACGATTGACCCTGCCTATTCCTCTGCCTACTAAACAGCGGGGGCAGGAAACGCCCCGTCATCTTTTGGTAGTCGGCGTACTCGGGATAGCGCTGTACCAGTCGGCGCTCCTCTTCACGCGCTTTGAGATTGAAAAAGAGGGTCAGTAGCGCTGCGCCCAACAATCCGAGCGGCTTTTGGAACACCATCGCCAGCCCCCAAGTCAGCAGCATCAGCCCCAGATAGATGGGGTGGCGGATAGAGGTGTAGACCCCCTTTTGGATGAGTCCCAGCTCGGGGTTCGGCTCGGGCAAGGGAGTAAGTTTGCGCCCATGTGCCAATAAGGCGGGCAGGAGCAGGATCATCCCCACCCCAACTCCTGGCGCGCCCAGCCACCGCACGAACCCCCAATCGGCGGTCGAACCAGAGACCAGCGCATACCCCACGAACAGGAACAGGGCAATCTGGACAATCACCCACTGCCAGCCCATACCGATAGCATACCCCGAATGAGGCAAATGCACCTCACTCAGGTATAATACACTTCGGAGGTTTCTACCAGCATGAGTGTTCAAACTGCACCGCAGCAAGGCTGGCGAGAGAAGCTCAAGGGGGATAACTACTTCCTGCACAAGCTTCACTCGCTGACGGGCATCTTCCCGGTCGGCTACTATCTCGTACAGCACCTGTTTCTGAACTCCATGGCCGCTATAGACCCCAAGTACTTCAATGCGGTGGTCTACTTCTTCAATGTGATTTTGCCGAAACCGGTGCTGTGGGCGATGGAGCTGTTCCTGATTATTATTCCGCTCCTATTTCACTCGCTATACGGCTTCGTGATTACCTATCACGGGCGTGCGAACATCTTCAAATACAAGTACCGTGAGAACTTTGCCTACACGCTTCAGCGGGTAAGCGGGGTTGTCATTTTCTTCTTCCTGCTGTTCCATGTCTATTCCACGACCTTAAGCCACAAGTTGTATCACACCGATATTTACTACTCGGGTATGCAAGCGCACTTCCAGAACCCGCTGGTGGTGGTCATCTACATTTTGGGGATTACTGCCAGTTCGTATCACCTGTTCAACGGGGTTTGGAACTTTGCGATTCGCTGGGGGATTGCAATTAGCGACCGTGCCCAGCGCAATCTCTACAAGGCTTGCTTAGCCGGTTTCGTCCTGTTGACCGCGTTGGGGCTGGTTGCTCTGGGTGGATTCTTCCTCCACGAAGCGCCACCCGCCCCGGTCGAGGTCACGCCACGCACCTAAGCGAAGGAGGCATTCCAACTATGGCACAACGCAGAGTAGCAGTCGTCGGTGGCGGTCTCGGAGGCTTGATGACCGTCATGAAGTTAGCGGAGGCAGGCGTGCATGTCGACCTGTTCTCCTTAGTGCCCGTGAAGCGTTCTCACTCGGTCTGCGCCCAGGGCGGTATCAACGGCGCAGTGAATACCAAAGGCGAGGGCGACTCGCCTTGGATCCACTTTGACGACACGATTTATGGGGGCGACTTCCTTGCCGAGCAACCGCCCGTTTTGCGCATGGCAGAGCGTGCCCCTGCCATCATCTACCTGTTAGACCGGTTGGGTGTGCCGTTCAACCGAACGCCGGAAGGCTTGATCGACTTCCGACGGTTCGGCGGCACGCGCCACCACCGCACCGCCTTCTCAGGTTCCACCACCGGGCAACAGCTGCTCTATGCCTTAGATGAGCAGGTACGCCGTTGGGAGGTGGAAGGGCGTGTCCAAAAGTATGAGGGCTGGGAGTTCCTCGGGCTGGTGTTGGACGATGCCGGCGTCTGCCGAGGGCTGGTCGCTCAAGACCTGAAGTCGATGGAAATCCGCGCTTTCCCAGCGGAGGCGGTCGTGATTGCTACCGGCGGTCCTGGCATGCTGTTCAAGAACACCACCAACTCCATCATCAACACGGGCACCGCAGCGAGCATCTGCTATCAGCACGGCGTGGACTACGGCAACGGCGAGTTCATCCAGATTCACCCGACCGCCATCCCGGGCGAGGACAAGTGCCGTCTGGTATCCGAAGCGGTGCGCGGTGAGGGCGGACGCGTGTGGGTGCCGAAAGACCCCACCGATACCCGACACCCGCGCGACATCCCCGAGAGCGAGCGGTGGTACTTCCTTGAAGAGAAGTATCCTGCCTACGGGAATCTGGTGCCACGCGATATTGCGACCCGTGAAATCTTTGATGTGTGTGTGAACCAGCGTCGCGGAATCGGAGGCAGGAACCAGGTCTATCTGGACATCACGCACTTGCCGCGCCAGCAGGTAGAGAAGAAGCTGCTGGGTATCCTGGAGGTCTACATCAAGTTCGTGGGCGATGACCCGCGTGAAGTGCCGATGCGTATCTACCCTGCTCAGCACTACTCGATGGGCGGGCTGTGGGTCGACTACGCCACGAACGGCGACGGCACGATGGAAGCGGTTCACCCACGCAACCAGATGACCAATATCCCCGGCGTCTATGCCGTGGGCGAGGTGGACTACCAGTATCACGGTGCGAACCGCTTGGGCGCCAACTCGTTGCTCAGCTGCATCTTCGCGGGTGAGGTCGCTGGTCCTGCGATTGTGGAGTATCTCAAGACGCTGGATAAGTCGGCGTTTGATATGCCCTCCAGCCTGTTCGAGCAGGAGCGCAAGAAGCACGAGGCGGAGTTCCAAGCCATCAGCCAGCTCAGCGGCACCGAGAACCCTTATAAGTTGGCAGACGAGATGCGCGTGCTGATGGACGAGAATGTGACCGTCGTGCGCGAGAACGCCCGACTCCAGCGCACGATTGAAGACCTGAAGGCAGTCCGCGAGCGTGTCCAGCGGGTCAATATCAGCGACCACTTGGGCTGGACGAACCAGGTCATCCCGTTTGTGCGCACGCTGAAGCACCAGCTGGAGTTGGCAATCTGTATCACGGCGTGTGCGCTTGCTCGCAACGAGAGCCGTGGCGCGCACTATAAGCCGGAGTTCCCCCAACGCGACGACGAGAACTTCCTCAAGACCACGCTCGCTCGCTGGACACCCGATGGACCCGAAATCCGCTATGCCCCAGTGAATGTGAGCCTCATCAAGCCACGCGCCCGACGCTACGACACGCCCAAAACCGAGACGAAGACCGCAACACCCACACCGGCGGGCGTCAAGAGCTGAGGAGTTTGCTGGGCTGACCTCCTATCTGCCCCTACCCCCTCGCCCATCAGGCGAGGGGGCTTGGCAATTCTGGGGGGCTATCGTTTCAGGCGGGCAAAGCGCAGTTTGCCCACGCGGAGCAGTTTGCCTTCTAAGGCGTCGGCAGGCAGGGTCATCGTAGGGTCGGTGATGCGCTCGCCTTCCAGCTCCACCCCGCCCCCTTGAATCAGCCGGCGTGCCTCCGAGTTGCTCGGTGCGAAGCCGATGCCTGCAATCACCGCAGCCAGCATCACCGTACCGTCCTCTCGAATCAGGTGGGCAGGGATAGTCTTTTCGGGGATTTCGTCGGGCAGTTGACGCTGGGAGAACACGCGCAGGAACTCCTCGTCCGCCTGAGTTGCCTGCTCTGCCGAGTGATAAAGGGTGACGATTTCGCGTGCCAGTCGTCGTTTCACATCGCGCGGGTTCATCCGCCCTTCACGCCAGTCGCGCTCCAGTGCCTCCACCTCGTCCAACGGCACATCGGTACAGAGCACAAAGTAGTGCTTCATCAGCTCGTCGGGCAGGCTCATCACCTTGCCGAACATCTGGTCGGGTGGCTCGTTGATGCCGATATAGTTGCCCAGCGATTGGCTCATCTTCTCCTTGCCGTCCAGCCCAATCAGCAGGGGCATCAGCAACACAATCTGGGGTTCCTGCCCGTACTCACGCTGGAGGTCGCGCCCCACGAGGTTATTGAACCGCTGGTCTGAACCGCCCAGCTCCACATCCGACTGGATTGCCACCGAGTCGTAGCCCTGACAGAGCGGGTAAAGAATCTCGTGCATACCCAGCGGCTGATTGTTGGCTAAGCGCTTGGCGAAGTCGTCGCGTTCCAAAATACGGGCGACGGTGTACTTGCTGGCGAGCTGGATGACATCGGCGAAGCTCATCGTGCCCAGCCAATCGGAGTTATAGGAGACTTCGGTGCGTTCGGGGTCTAAAATGCGGAACAGCTGGGGCTTGAGACGCTCCACATAGCCCATCACTTCCTCGCGTGTGAGCTGTTTGCGCGTTTTGGACTTGCCGGTCGGGTCGCCAATCATCGCAGTAAAATCGCCCACAATCAGGCAGGCATTATGCCCGAACTGTTGGAACTGGCGCAGTTTGCGTAGGACGACCGCCCAACCGAGATGGACATCGGGCGCGGTGGGGTCTATGCCGAGCTTCACACGGAGCGGTTTGCCCCGTTCCAACTTCGCTTGAAGTTCCTCCAGCGTGATGATGGCATCGGCTCCACGCTGGAGCACGGCTAACTGCTGGTCTACTGGCGTGCTCATCGGAGGGGAATTGTACCTCCTGTTGGAGGGCGGCTCTCGGCTTACTCCTCCGGCACAATCGCCACCTGCGTCGGTGCGTTGCGGAACAGATCGTTCGCCAGGTGGTGGATGTCGTCGGGCGTTACGGCGTCGATCTTGGCAATCACCTCTTCGGGTGGCACCACGCGCCCGCGCATCAGCACTTCACTACCGATGAGCTCCGCCCGCGTCTGAGTCGATTCCAACGCCAGTACTCGGTGCCCCTTGAGCTGGTTGCGTGCGCTGGCGACCTCCTCCTCAGGCGGTGCCTCGCTCAGCAGGCGTTCTATCTCCGTTTGAACCAGCTCCTGCACAAGGGGATACGCCTGTTGGGAGGTGCCTCCGTAGATGACGAACATTCCCCCATCGGAAGCGGGCGAGGCGTAGCTACCGACTTCGTACGCAAGCCCACGCTTCTCGCGAATCTCCTGCCACAGTCGGCTGAACATACTGCCACCGAGCAGGCTGTTGAGAACCGCTTGGGCATAGCGTCGCTCATCGTGGAAGGACACGCCATCGTAGGCAATCGCAAAATGAACCTGCTCCACCTCGCGAGGCACCAGAATCGGCTCGTCGGTCGGTGTGGTCTTGTGGGGCGGGGTGGGGTCGCTCACGGGTAAAGGCTGACTGGGAGCGGGGTTCCACACGCCCAGTGTACGCTCCAACGCCTCCATCAGCGGTTCGGTCTCAAAGTTGCCGACCACTGCCACCACGATTCGTTCGGGACGGTAGTGGGTTCGGATGAACTCAACCAAGAGTTCGCGTGTAAAGGCGCTCACCGTTTCGGCAGTACCGATGATTCGCCGTCCGAGCGGATGCCCGTACCAGTGCATCTCGGCAACTAAGTCGTGCAAGATTTCGTCGGGCGTGTCTTCGATCATGCGCATCTCTTCTAAGATGACGCCCTTCTCACGCTCGATATCTTCGGGGTCAAGGAGTGGGTTGAGGAACATATCGCTCAGCACCTGGATTGCAACGGGCAGGTGTTCGCTGAGCATGCGCGCATAATAGAAGGTCAGTTCCTTTCCAGTAGAGGCGTTGAGCACGCCGCCGCGCCCTTCAATCTCTTGGGCAATCTGGGTGGCGTTGCGCGTGGGCGTGCCCTTGAAGAGCATATGCTCCAGAAAATGGGCAATCCCGTGTTGATGGGGCAACTCATCGCGCGAACCGCATCGACTCCACAGGCTAACGGTCACCGACTGCACGGTTGGAATATACTCGGCAACAACGCGTATGCCATTAGAAAGGCGTGCCTCGTTCAGGTTCATCGGGCGAGAGTATACCTGTTTCGGCGGTGAGTAGAATCATACTATGTGGACTCGCTTCTGGACTGCGTTAAGCCTGCTCGTATTGGGTTCCCAGATTGCCCGTGCGCAGTATATCGGGCATTTCACCCCTGAAGACTTTGCCACCCGTGTTTTCGGCTGGAGCGGTCAGAATGGTGTGCCGGGCTTCAATGCAGACCCGATGGCGGTTCTTGGGTATCCCGCCCCAGGCTTCACCCCCACCACGCCCGATAACTCTAAGCTTTTCTCGTTCGGTTGGGGCGGCTCTGTGACGGTAGGCTTTGCGCGCCCGATAGCGAACCTGCCCGCCGGTATTGACCCCCACAACCCCGACGGCTACGACCTGATTGTGTTTGGGAATGCGTTTTATGTGGGGGGCAATCCCTGCCGAGCGTTCGCAGAGCCGGGCTATGTGGAGGTGGGTGTAGACCGTTCGGGTTCCGGCGTACCCGACGACCAGACCGAGTGGTATCTGCTACTACCGCCCCACCCTGACCCGCGCGATGCGAACGGCATACCGCGATTTCCGTTGCCCGCTCAGTGGTTTGGCAACCTTTCGGTCTGTCCCCCGATAGTGGGCTACGCCGATGTAGCCCCGATTACGAACTTGGGGCATCCGCTTGTGCCCGATGACCCCTTCAGTCCCGGCATTCAGGGTATCTCGGCAGGTGGCGACCCGTTCCAGTTGGAGTGGGCGGTGGACTGGGCAACGGGGCAACCCGTATCGCTGGCTGAGGCACACTTTGTGCGGATTGTCCACGCTGGCGATGCGAACCTGGGGATTTTTGGGCGTTCCTCTACCGAAGTGGGAGCGATTGCACTGGTACGGCGCTACGGCGACACGAACGCCGATGGCTGTGTGGATGATGCCGACCTGTTGGGGGTGCTGTTTCAGTTCGGGCAGTCGGGGCACTCCTTAGCGGGCGATGTCAACCGGGATGGACTGGTGGACGATGCCGACCTGTTGGGGGTGCTGTTTCAGTTTGGTCAGGGTTGTCGCTGACAGGAACATCGCTGTCCGCAGGGTATCTAACAGGGTATGTATCGTCGACTATACTTCGGGTTGTTTATTCTGCTCTGTTTCGTAACGACTGTCTTCGCGCAGTTGCCCGACCCGCAGGTTGAACCGATTGTGGGCGCTCGGATGCCTGCGCTCAGCCCGGATGGCAAGCGGATTGCGTTTGTGTATCGCGGTGATATTTGGGTGGCGCCTGCCGAAGGTGGGCGTGCGATGCCTCTAACGCGCCATGTGGCTTATGATGCCAACCCGCTCTGGTCGCCCGATGGCAAGTGGATTGCGTTCGGGAGCGTGCGCAACGGCAACTGGGATGTGTTCGTGGTGCCTGCCGAAGGCGGAGCGACACGCCAGCTGACCTTCCACGCCCAGTCCGAAATCGCCAGCAGTTGGAGCCGAGACGGGCGATTCCTCTACTACTCAGCGCCCTACGATTCGAACGACCCCTCCGTCGTGGAGCTGGAGGTCGCAACGGGGCGATTCCGGCGCGTGCTGGAAGATTACCTGACCATCAACAGCCCTCAGATTTCGCCCGACGGTCAGAGCCTAATCTATGGGCGCTACGGTTTCCCCTGGTGGCGTCCCCGCTATGTCGGCTCGGGGGGGATGCAGATTTGGCACTACAACCTGCGCACGGGCGAGCGACGCGCTCTCACCAACGACCAGCGTCAACACCTGTGGACGCAGTGGATGCCCGACGGACGCAGCTTAATAACCGTCACCATCGGCGAAAAGACCCCCGACTCCCCGAAGTTGGGCGAAATCCTGCCCGTGTTCCAAGACAATGCCCGACGCACACCCAACTTGTGGATGGTGGATTTGCAGGGGCGCAAGCGTCAGTTGACCCAGTTTGTCGGGGGAGCCGTGCGCTACCCGACGGTCGCCTACAACACGGGCGACATCGCTTTTGAATATGAGGGACACCTCTACCTGCTCAAGCAAGGCGCACGCGAACCTCAGCGACTGAGTTTTACCGCCGTGCAAGACGATGTGGTCAACACCCGCGACCGAGAGAGCCTCACCAGCGGCGTGGAAGAGGCGGAACCCTCGCCCGATGGTAAGCAGTTCGCCTTCCGAGTACGGGGCGATATCTGGTTGATCGATGTGGAGAAGCCGAAAACGACCCCCGAAAAGCGCAACGCCGAGTTCGCCAAACGACTGACCGACTGGGTGGGCGACGACTCGGACTTCATATGGTCTAAAGACGGCAAGACGCTCTATTTCACTTCCGACCGCAACTATCACCAACAGCTCTATGCGCTCAATCTGGAGACGCTGGAGGTGAAGCGCCTGTACGACCGCCCCGCCGACATCACGCGCCTGAGGCTCTCACCCGACGGCAAGTTCTTGGGCTTTTGGGTGTCGGGTGGTGATGGTGGGCTGTTCACGCTCAACTTGGAGACGAACGAGGTCAAGAAAATCCTCCACGAGCCGGGCACGCACTGGTACGGGTTGGGCGGTGGCGACTTCGCCTGGTCGCCCGATATGCGCTGGATTTGTGTTCAGCGTGTGCCCCCGAACCGTGGCGCACGCAACTTGTGGGTGATGCCTGCGGACGGTTCGGGGCAACCCATCAACATCACGCGCCTGAACAGCTTCCACGGTCAGCCCGCCTGGTCGCCCGATGGGAAGTACCTCTTCTTTATCAGCAACCGCGAGGGGAGCGCGCTCTATGTGGTGCCCCTGACTCGGGAAACGGCGCGCGTTCAGGACACCGACATCAAGTTCGAGAAACCCAAAGAGGGCGAGCCGTTTGAGGTCAAGATTGACTTTGACGGTATTGACCAGCGCATTCGGCGCCACTCCAGCCAGACGCCCCAAGCCGACCTGACGGTCGCCTCCGACGGCAAAATCTACTTTATCTCAGAAGGCGACATTTGGCAGGTGAGCTACGACGGCAACGAGTCGCGACGACTCACAACGGGTGGGGGGCATGCCTTCCTCCGGGTTTCGCCCGACGCGCGCAAACTCTACTTTGTGCGTAACGGCGAGCTCTATGTGATGAACCTGCAAGCGAATAACCGCGTGGATAAGGTGGAGTTCCGCGCCGAGTACGAGGCGGACACCAACGCCCTGCGTGAGGCGGCGTTCGTGCAGTTCTGGCGCGCCTACGAGCGTGGGTTCTACGACCCCGGCTTCCACGGGCGCGACTGGGCGAAGATACGCGAGCGCTACCGCCCGCTGCTCAAGGGAGTCGGCACACCCGAGGAGTTCGGGATAGTGCTGTCTATGATGGTTGGCGAACTGGAAGCTTCCCACAGTGAGGTCTCGCCTCGTTCCAGTGGGGGACGCTCGCCCAGCACGCCCCATCTGGGATTCACGATCGACTATAGCCATCGTGGGCGCGGATTGAAAGTCGCCAGCGTGCCCGAAGGGTCGCCCGCCTCGTTCCCGCAAACGCTGATCCGCCCCGGTGAGTTCGTCCTGAAAATCAATGGCGAACCGGTGCAAGCCGACCAGAACCTCTGGAAGCTCATCAACGATAAGGGCGACCGCACCTTTGAGTTTCTGGTCAACTCCACGCCTATTGAGGAAGGGGCACGAACGGTGCGCTATCAGCCCATCAGTGGCGGCGCGTGGAGCGAACTGCACTACCAGAACCGCGTCAACCGCCTCCGACGCTATGTGGAGGAGAAGAGCGGTGGACAGATTGGTTATGTGCATATTCGCGGGATGGGCGGGGGCGACCTCACCCGCTTTGAACGCGAGTTCTACGAGTACGCCCAAGGCAAGAAGGCGATGATTATCGATGTGCGCTTCAACGGTGGCGGCAATATCGCCGACACGCTCATCGATTGGCTGGAACGCACTCAGTATGGCTTCTATCGGGCGCGCGATGGGGAACCTTACGCATGGCCCAGCACTGCGATGGAGATGCCGATGACGGTGCTGATGAACGAGCGCAGTGCGTCCAACGCCGAGATGTTCCCCTATTCGGTCAAGGCGAAGCGCTTGGCAACCACCATCGGCTGGACCACCCCGGGCTATGTTATCGCCACTTGGAGCCTGGGCTTAGTGGATGGCACCGGCGCGCGCATGCCCCAACTGGGAGTCTTCCGCAAGGACGGCTCCAATATGGAGAACAACGGCGAGAAACCCGACATAGAGGTCTGGCTCTCCCCCGAAGACTGGCTCGCCGAACGCGACCCACAGTTAGACCGCGCGCTGGAAGTGCTGATGAAGCGTTAGCACCGAGTTCGGGACGAACATAGACCACACAGTGCAGTCGGGGCAGACATGCGGGTCTGCCCCGACTGTTTGTAGCAGGAGGCGTGCCCATCAGAGGGAATCTTGGGCGCGTGATGAAAGTCGGTGTCGTTGGATGCGGCAATATCAGCTCGGTCTATCTGCGTGTGGCGCAACGGTTCCCCCAGATAGAGATTGTGGCGCTCTCGGACATGGTGCTGGCGCGGGCACAGGCGCGTGCCGAAGAGTTCAATATCCCCAGAGTCTATTCGGTGGACGACCTGCTTGCCGACCCGGAGATTGAGGTGGTGCTGAACCTGACAGTTCCCCAAGCGCATGCCCCCATCAACAAGCGCGCTTTAGAATCGGGCAAGCATGTCTACTGCGAGAAACCGTTCGGCGTGAACCGGGCTGAGGCGTGGGAAGTGCTGGAACTGGCGCGCCAGAGGAACCTGCGGACGGGCTGTGCCCCCGACACCTTTCTTGGCGCAGGCATCCAGACCAGCCTCAAACTCATCCGTGAGGGCGCTATCGGCGAACTGGTCGGTGCCAGCGCCTTTATGCTCTGCCCCGGACACGAAAGCTGGCACCCAGACCCCGAGTTCTATTACAAAGAGGGTGGCGGTCCCATGTTGGATATGGGACCCTACTACATCACCGCCTTAGTGAGTTTGATGGGACCGGCGCGTCGCGTGGCAGGGATTAGCCGAATCACGCGCGCCGAACGCACCATCACCAGTCAGCCGAAGTATGGCACGACCATCCGCGTAGAGACCCCAACCCACATCACGGGCGCGTTGGAGTTCGCCAACGGTGCGATTGCGACCGTGACGATGTCGTTCGATGTGCATGCGCATCGCCTGCCCTGTATCGAAATCTACGGCACCGAGGGCACACTTCAGGTGCCTGACCCGAACGGTTTCGGCGGACAGGTCTGGCTCCGTCGGGCAGGCGAGCCCGAGTGGCAGGAGATTGCCCACACGCATCCCTACGCCGAACAGTATCGGAGCCTCGGCTTGGCGGAGATGATACAAGCCATCCAACAAGACCGTCCCCACCGTGCGAGCGGGGCACTGGCGTACCATGTGCTGGACATCATGCTGGCGTTCAACGACTCGTCGGCGAGTGGCACCCATATTACACTTCAGAGCGACTGTGAACAGCCCGAGCCGATGCCCGAATCGGGGCTGGGTTGAGGGCACGCGCTCCTCAATAGAATCTCCCCTGCCCGAAACCGCCGGGCAGGGGAGAGCGAGATAGGCGCCTTCGGGTTGCACTCAGGCGGCGTAGCGGTCGCCAGTTCGCTCGTCGTGGCGGAACTGCTGAACCAGCTCTGACAGTTGTGCCGAGAGTTGAGCCAACTCTTGGGCGCTCTGGGTCACCTGCTGTGCGGAGGCACGCAACGATTCAGCGCCTGTACTTGCTAACTCGCTGGTGTGGGCAACGGTGCCGATGGTGCCCGCAACCTGCTGGGAACTGGTGGCGATGTCGTTGATAATCTGGAACCCCGCCTCGGTCGCCTCGCGCGTGGCTTCCACGACTTCCAGCACCTGTTGAACTTGGTTCGCCATCTGTTGGGCGAGGTGGCTCACATTTTGCGCATCGTGAGCGACCGAGTCGATGGCTTGCATAATCTCTCGGAGCGCACTGCCCGCTTCGGAGCTTTGGGCATAGCCCGTCTCTATCTCCGTGCGTGCCTCGTGCATCGCTTGCACCGACTGCTCTACGCCCGTCCGCACACTGGCGATGAGCGAACCAATCTCTTTGGTCGCTTCGTTGGCTTGTTCTGCCAATCGGCGCACCTCATCTGCCACCACAGCGAAGCCTTTGCCATGCTCGCCTGCACGCGCGGCTTCAATTGCGGCGTTGAGTGCCAACAGGTTCGTCTGCTGAGCGATGCTCTTGATGGTCTGGACGATGGAGCCAATCTGTTGCCCATACTTATCCAGCTCCAGAACACGCTCGGCGGTGAAAGCGGTACGCTCTTGGATACGCTCCATCGCCTGAATGACCCGTTCCACCGCACTCCCGCCAGTTTGGGCGACCGCTGTGGCTTCTTGGGCTGCGGCGGACATCTGCTCGGCGCTCTGGGCGACCTCATCCACCGCTTGCGACGCATGGCTCACCGACTCGTATGCCTGTACTACCCGACGCTGTTGGCTTTCACTCAGCTGGCGGAAGTCTTGCAGGGCGCCGTCCAGCTCTTCCATCGCTAAGCTGGCTTCGTTTGCCGATTGGGCGAGTTGTTGACTCTGGCTGGCAATCTGTTCAAGGCTTTGCTTGGACTGCTGAGTGGACTGGTTGAGCGAGCGACTCGTCTCTGCCAGCAGTCGTGCGCTGTGCGTGACACGGGTGATGGTCGTGCGGAGGTTATCTACCATCTTGTAGAAGGCGTTACCGAGTGCGTCGTGTTCCGAGGCGGGTTGAACCTGAACCGCTAAGTTGCCTTGACTGACCTCGGTGGCATTGGTAGAGAGCCGACACAGGTAAGCCATCATTCTTTGGAAGGCGTTGCCGAACTCGTCGCGTTCGGAGCGTGGTTCCACACGAACCTGCAAGTTGCCCTCACTAATGGCGCGCGCGCTGGACGCCATCTGGCGTAGGTAATCGCTCATAGACTGGAAGGCGTTCCCCAGCTCATCGTGAGGCGAAACGGGCTTCACCTCAGAACTCAGGTCGCCCTGCGCAATCTGACGAGCGCTGGTCGCCATCTGGCGCAGATACTGGAGCATGCCCCGAAATGCCTCGGCGAGCCGACCCGTCTCGTCGCTGGAGCGGTGCGTGATGTCCTGGTCAAGGCGACCCTGCGCGATAGCCGTCGCTACCGAAACAGCCTGCTGGAGCGGTCGTGCTACCGAACGCCCGAACCAGAACATCGCCCCAGCGGACACCGCCGCAAAGAACAGTCCCACCCAGAAAATCGTGCGGGTCATCTGGCTTTGTCCTGCTTCAAGACGCCCAACTGCCCCTAAGAACTCCGCCTCATCGGCACTGATGCCGATGACCCAGTCCCAAGGCGCATAGTAGGCGTAGGCGATGAGTTTCGTCTTAGTGCCTTCGGGAGTGGGAATGGTGTAGCGAACAAAGCGGGTCTCGCGGGGTTTGAAACTCAGGGCCGATTGAACAATCTCTTGGATGTAGGGCTTGCCAGAGGCGTCTTTGGCGTCCCACACAACCTCGCCATCTTGCTGACCCGTCTCTGAAATAATCAGCTTGCCTTGCTGGTCGCCCTTACCACCCAGCACGAAGATTTGACCGCTTTTACCCAGCTGGAAATTTTGGATGGCATTGCGTACCTCTTCCACGCTCTCTTGCTTGATGCCAGTGTAGAACATTCCGATTATCTTGCCCGACTTATCGCGTATCGGGTCATACGAGGTCACATACCATGCGTTGACCACATAGGCGATTCCCACATACCGCTTGCCTTGAAGCACGGTGGAGACCACAGGATTAGGTTTGC
>JBDNDR010000139.1:0-5880 GCA_046718995.1 Fimbriimonadales bacterium | reverse complement strand
CCCGGCACTACTACGCCCCAGATGACCTTCAGTGCCTGTTTCGGGGCGCCTTTCCTCCCGATGCACCCTTCCCGCTACGCCGAGATGCTGGGCGAGCAGCTGGCGCGCCACTCCGCCCAAGTGTGGCTGGTCAACACGGGCTGGACCGGAGGCGCCTACGGAGTCGGTACCCGAATCCCTATTCGCTATACCCGTGCGATGATTCGCTCGGCACTGCGCTTCCAACTGGAGGATGTTCCCTACCGCACCGACCCGATTTTCGGGCTGGAGGTGCCCACCCAAGTGGATAGCGTGCCCAGCGAACTGTTTGACCCACGCCAGACCTGGCAGGACAAGAGCGCTTACGACCGCCAAGCCCACCAACTCGCTGAGGAGTGGCAAAAGCACTTGAGCGCCATCCGTGGAACGAAACAAGGCTAATCTGCGTGGGCTGTATGTAATCACCGAACCCGCCCTTTACGACCCCGTGGAGGGCAGTCGGCTCGCGCTGGAAGGGGGCGCGCGTATCCTTCAACTGCGCGATAAACAGGCGACCACACGCCGACTGGTGGAAGTGGGACTCGCCCTGCGTCAGCTCACCCGTACCTACGGCGCCCTGCTCATCGTGAACGACCGAGTGGATGTCGCTCTGGCGGTGGAAGCCGATGGTGTCCATCTGGGTCAGGACGATATGCCGCTCCCGCTTGCTCGGCGTCTGGTCGGGTCTCAGATGCTGATTGGCATTTCGGCGGAGACCGTAGACGAGGCGCGCCAAGCCGAAGCGGAGGGCGCCGACTATTTAGGCGTGGGACCGATGTTCGCAACCCACACAAAGCCCGACGCAGGCATGCCAGTCGGGTCCCAGCGCGTGCGCGAAATTAAGGCGGTGGTGTCTTTGCCTGTGTTCGGGATTGGGGGCATCACCCATGCGAACGCTTCGGAAGTGCTGGCGGCAGGCGCCGACGGGATTTGCGTGATTTCGGCAGTGTTTGGCGCGCCCGACCCGCTCAGTGCGACGCGTGCGCTCGCTGGGCTGGTATAATCGGAGGCGTGGCACACACACCGTCCGAGCAGACGCTCCGCCGTGCGAAACGGCTGGGCTGGCTGGTTCACACGCTGGCGCGCACGGTTGGGCGCACGCTCCGAATCTATGTAGAGGGCTGGGAACGCATCGAACAGCATCGCCAGCAAGGAACCGGCGCCGTGATGGTCTCGTGGCATGGGCGTACCTTCGTGCCTGCGAACTACATGCGTGGGATGGGTATGCTCGCCCTGATTTCGCTCTCACGGGACGGCGAGGTTCAGGCTGAGATTTTTAGGCGGTTCGGCTTTCGCATTCTGCGCGGCTCCACCAGTCGGGGGGGCGTCCGCGCAGCGATTGAAGCGGCACGCGAAGTCCGTGCAGGTGCAATCCTCACTTTTACGCCCGACGGACCGCGGGGCCCCAACAAGAAGTTCCAACCTGGTGCGCTGTTCATCGCTCAGCGAGCGGGTGTGCCCATCTACCCCGCAGGAGTCAGTGCCTACCCGCGTGTCCTGCTCCCGACTTGGGACCACTATCTGATTCCGCTCCCGTTCGCCCGCGCTGCGTTCCTGATAGGGGAGCCAGTGTGGGTGCCTCCCGATGTAGACAAGGATGGCTATGCCGAGTACGCCGAGCTGTTGGAGGTGCAAATCAACGCATTGGAGGCGCGCGCCGAAGAGATAGCGATGGGGAGGCTCAAGCCATGAGAGGGTTATACAACCTCGCACTGCTACTGGGCACGCCCTTGTGGCTCGGTTATGTGCTGGTTCGGGTGCTCGGCGGCTCGTGGCGTGAGCGGTGGTGGGAGCGGTTCGGTTGGGTGCCCGTGCCCCCGCCGAAAGACAAGCGGCGCATCTGGCTCCACTGTGTCTCGGTCGGCGAAACCGTCGCCGCATTGCCCCTCATCAAACAGATTCGGGCGACCCTGCCAGATTATGAACTCATTTTGAGCACCACAACCCCCACCGGTCAACAGACGGCGTGGAGCCAAGCGCGCGACTATGTGGACTACCTCATCTACTTTCCGCTGGATTTGCCGTTTGCGGTGCGCCGAGCCATCCGACGCATCCAACCCAGCCTGCTCATCCTGTTTGAGACGGAGCTGTGGTTGAACCTGCTGGCGGAACAGCATCGGCAGGGCGGTGCCGTGATGGTGGTGAATGGGCGATTGAGCGACCGCAGTTTCCAACGCGCCAAACGGTTCCGCTGGCTGTTCCAGAAGATGTTGGGCTATGTGGACTTCGTATGTGCCCAATCGCCCACCGATGCAGGGCGCTTCGTAGAGTTGGGGATGTCGCCCTCGCGGGTGGAGATGACGGGCAACACGAAGTTCGACCAGGCGTTGGAGAGCCTCAGCGCCCCCGAGGCATGGCGCGAGATTCTCAGCCTACCTCCGGAAGCGCCTGTGATTGTGGTGGGGAGTACCCGCACCCCCGAAGAGGAGCAAATCGTTGTGGAGGCGTACCTGAAAGTGCGTGCCCGCCTGCCCGAGACCTGTCTGGTGATTGCCCCGCGCCATCTGGAGCGTGTGCCTGAGGTGGAGAGCCTGCTCCAATCGCACCAGTTGAATCCCTTCCGCCGCAGTCAGTTGCCCCTCGCCCCAAACGCCGACGCGCCTCCGTATGCCCAGGTGGTGATTGTGGATAGTTTCGGGGAGCTGGCACGGCTCTATGCGGTGGCGGATGTGGCGGTGGTGGGGGGCGCGTTCGCACCGCTGGGCGGACAGAACCTGTTCCAACCACTGGCACACGGCAAACCAGTCTTCTTCGGTCCGCACACCCACAATTTCCGCGACATCGCTCAGCTGGCACAGAGTGCTGGGATTGGCTTTGAAGTCAGCACAGCAGAGGAGTTAGCGAACGGAATCATCCGCCTGTTGGAATCACCCAAAGAGCGTGAAGCGATTGCCGAGCGCGCCCGCCAACTCATCCAACAGCATCACGGTGCCACCCAGCGCTGTCTCCAGTTCATTCAGCGTTGGGTACAGCACCACGAAAAACACACGCTTAGTGTTTTCAAGCGTCTATAATTCTGTGGAGGAACAACGATGCAGAGGGTAAGCAGAAAGGCGTTGGGTCTTTTTCTGATGTTGGGGGTTCTGCTCTCGCTCACTGGCTGTCGTGGCACGGTCTGGAGCAAGCGCGATGATGTGCGAATCGGGCAACAGGTCGCTCAAGAGGTAGAAGCGACCTACAAGTTAGACCCGAACCCCGAAAATCAGCGACGCGTACAAACAATAGGGCAACGGCTCGTGGCGGTAGCAGGCGACAAAGATTTCAAGTACAGCTTCAAGGTGCTGGCTGTGGATGAGGTCAACGCCTTTGCGCTCCCTGGCGGACCTATCTATGTGTTTCGGGGCTTACTGGAGATGGTCGGGAACGACGATGATATGCTCGCGTGTGTGTTGGCGCACGAGATGGTGCATGTCAACCAACGCCACGCCGCCAAACAGTATTCTAAGGGGGTGTGGGCAGATATTCTCATCACCGCCGCCACACGCGGACGCGTGCGCGATGTGGCACAGTTGACCAACCTACTGGTTCAACTGGAGTACAGTCGGCGCGACGAGTACGAAAGCGACCGACTGGGTATAGAATACGCCTACAAAGCGGGCTACGACCCGAACGGGCTGATACGGTTCTTCCAACTCCTGCGCCAACGCGAGCGGGGAGGCGATAAGGGGATTCTGGCGAACTTGCGCACCCACCCCCTAACTGAGAACCGAATCTGGCGTGCGCAACAGCATATCGAGAAGATTACGGGTAAGCCTGCAGAGGAGGTTCGCGAGTGAAAATTGTGGCGATTGTGCCCGCCTATAACGAGGCGACCCGCATAGAGAGGGTACTGTCGGTGCTGGTGCAGTGCCCCAGCCTCCACGAGATTATCGTGGTGAACGATGGGAGCGCCGACAACACCGCCGAGGTAGTCCTCCGCTACGCCGAACAGTCGCCTCAGTGTCCCATTCGGCTCATCAATCTCCCCACCAATCGGGGCAAGGGCGGCGCGATGTTCGCTGGCGCTACCGCTACCGATGCCGATGTGGTTGCCTTCTTCGACGCCGACCTCATCGGGCTACAACCCGACCATGTGGAGCGGATTATTGAGCCTGTGCGAGACGAGCAGGTAGCGATGGCGATTGGTGTGTTCCGTGGGGGACGCCTCTCCACCGACTTGGCGCAGATTCTGGTGCCCTACATCAGCGGTCAGCGTGCGCTCCTGCGGGAACTGTTTATTGAGATTCCGGGCATCGAAAGCACACGCTCAGGAGTAGAGATTGCGCTCACGCTCCACTTTCAGCGCAAGCGCTATCCGGTGGCGCAAGTGGTGATTACGGGCATCACCCACACGATGAAGGAAGAGAAGCTCGGCTGGTGGCGTGGCACTTTGGCGCGCTGGAAGATGTACTGGGAGATTGCCCGCGCGTTCGCCCGCTACATGCGACTCAGCGACCTCCGGCACGGACTGCTCCTGCGCGGTCGTGAGGGCGATTAACCCCTTCAGCCCCAAGGCAGGAGGAGCCACTTGCCCGCCGACATCGTCTCGGCATACTGCGTGAGTGCTTGGTGAACCTGAGACAACGGGACTCTATCACGCACCTCGCTCCGCAACAGAGTGGGGATAAGTGGCTGAATCTGTCGCCCCAGCCGAATCTGCTGGAGCACCGAACGCCCGCCTAACCAATCAGCCAACCAGAAGCCCTCAACACGCTTGCGTTCGAAGATGAGGTCACGCGGGTCTATCATACACGCCGACTCGGAGAGGGCGCCATAAAGAATGAGGGTACTGCCGGGTGGCATCGCCTGCAGAACCTGCGCGCTGGTCATCCCTGAGACCGCCTCAAATGCCAGTCGGGCGTCCAGCTGCTTACAGAGCGCGCGCAGGGACTTATCGAACCCCTCCGCTTGACTGTTCAACACATGGGACGCTCCCAGTTGGCGCAGGCTCTCCGCCTGCTCCTCGCGACGCACGATGTGAATCGCTTCTATCTGGAAGTGTTGGCTCAGGCGGACAATCATCTTACCAAGTGCGCTCGCAGCGGCGGTCTGCACAAAGGCTTTGACCCCCCGCCTGCGCGCGATGTCCACCAGCGCCCATGCGGTGAGCGGGTTCACGATGAGCATCGCCCCTTGCTCGTCGTCCACACTATCACTCAGGGGCAGACAGCGGTTCGCCGAGGTAAGCATGTATTGCGCCCAGGTGCCGTCGGTCTTGTTGGGCGAAGCACAGGCGACACGCTTGCCCAGCAGCCACCGGCTCATCCAGTCATCGCCCGAAGCCACCACGCGCCCGCAGCCTTCCCAGCCGGGTACCACAGGGAGCGGCTTGCGAATCCCATAGAACCCCTTCAAGAACATCAGGTCGGACGGGTTGATGGGTGATGCGCTCATCTTGACCAGCACCTGTCCCCGCTCAGGACAGGGCACAGGACGCTCCTCCACACGAATCGAGTCGGGCGAGCCGTCGTAAGCGTGTAGCACAACGGCTCGCATCGTCTCGGGAATCGGTTCAATCGTTTTCATGCTTGACCGGGGATTAGTTCCAGGTTGCCTTTCTGCTCTTGGTAGTACGCCTCCAGAATGCGGAGCGCAACTTCCTCAGGCTGGAGCGCTTGGGCAGGCATACGGAACGGCACGCGTTCCCAGAAACGGGTCGCCACCGCGCCGGGACGCACCGTCGTGATTTTCCAGCGCGGGTTCTCCTTTGTTAGAACCGCGGTGAAGGTCTCCAGCCCCGCTTTGGCGGTCGCGTAGGCACTGAGACCGGGCAGAACCAACTTCTCGCTGAGGGCACCGATATAAAACAGGTGGGGTTCGGGGCTGAAGAGCGGTGCAAAAGTGCGCGTCGCGATAAAAGCGCCCGTCAGGTTCGCGTTGAGG
>JBDNDR010000138.1:0-5921 GCA_046718995.1 Fimbriimonadales bacterium | reverse complement strand
ATCTTACATAACGAGCATGTGGTGCGCTCCTTTGAAAGGCGGGGTGTGATTTTCGTGGAAGACCTATCTGAGGTGCCGGAGGGTGCCACCGTTGTCTTCAGCGCGCATGGGGTCTCGCCTGCCGTGCGCCAGCAAGCCCAAGAGCGCAACCTGAATGTGGTGGACGCCACTTGCCCCCTCGTGAGCAAGGTGCATCGCGAAATCACTCGCTTTGCGCGGGGCGGCTACCACATCCTCTATATCGGGCATCGTGGGCATGTAGAAGCGCAAGGGAGTACGGGGCACGCTCCCGACCGAATCACACTCATTGACAACCTGGAGGAAGCCGAAACGGTGGAAGTGCCCACCGATCGTCCGCTCGCCGTCGCCACTCAGACCACCCTGAGCGTGGATGAGGTGAACACCATCCTCACCGTCCTGAAACGCCGTTTCCCGCAACTGGAACAGCCCAAGAAAGAAGACATCTGCTACGCCACCACGAACCGCCAGACCGCCGTGAAACAGCTCGCTCAGCAAAGCGATTTGGTGCTGGTGGTGGGGAGCCAGACCAGTAGCAACTCCAACCGCCTGCGTGAGGTCGCTGAAGCGTGTGGCGTGCCCGCCTATCTGCTGTTGGAGCCGTCCGAAGTCCGTTCCGAGTGGGTTCAGCAGGCGCGCGTGATTGGCATCACCAGTGGCGCCTCGACTCCCGAATCGTCCACGGAAGCCATCGTGGGCGAGCTGCTCCGCCTCAGCCCGAACGCCACCGTAGAGACCCTGAAGGTGCTGGACGAGTCGGTGGAGTTCATTCCGCCCCGCACACTGATTGCCCAAGCCCAGCAGGCACAAAAAACCCGTTCATAACCCCTCAGGGCGTCGGCTTTGAAGAGGAGACTTCGCCCTCCTGCTTGAGGAACTCGGTCGCCATCGCCAGAGCCGTCTGCTTGTCGTCAGGGCGGAGATGCCCCTCCAACACCTGCTCCTGGAGGTAGTGCTTCAGTCGCCCCAGCAGGGGACCGGGCTGAAGTCCGAAGCTTTGCATCAGTTCCACCCCAGAGAGTGGGCTACGCCACTTCTCTATCGACTCGGCGGAGCGCACCTGCTGGATACGCGCACGCAAACCTTCAAAATCAGGTGCTGTCAAATCGGTGCGTTGGGCGAGTGAGTCGGCTTCACACAGCACCAGCAACGGTTCCAGCAAGTCGCCTGCATCACGCATCAGCCGCCGAATCGCCGAGTCGGTCCAGCTGGGGCTATACGCGCCCGGACGCATATGGAGCCGTATCAGTTTGCAGACTCGCTCGATCGTGGCGTTGGAGTAGCGTAAGTCTTTCAACCACTGCTCTGCGATTTCCGCTCCGCGCTCAGCATGCCCAAAGAAGTGAACCTTGCCCTCCTCGTCCACGGTTCGCGTGTCGGGCTTTCCGACATCGTGCAGGAGGGTCGCCAGGCGCAGCTCCCAGCTGATAGGCATGCTTCGCTCTGCCCCTACAGCGTTCAACGCCTCCACCGCTTTCAGACTATGTCCCCACACATCGTAGAGATGATAGTCGTTCTGGCTACAGCCCACCATCGGCAGAAGAGGCGCACCGAATATCGCCAGGAGCCCTGTATCCAGCAGAATCTGTAGTCCGTGCGAGGCGTTCGGTTGGTCTAAGATTTTGGTAAACTCGTCGCGGATGCGCTCAACGCTAATCACCTTGAGGCGTTCCGCATCCGTACAGATTGCTGAGTAGGTGCCCGATTCGATTTCAAACCCCAGCTGAACTGCCAAGCGCACCGCCCGCAACATTCGGAGCGGGTCTTCGTAGAAGGTTGCGACGGGCTCACGGGGTGTCCGCAAGATGCGCGCCTGCAAATCGGCGATGCCCTGACCCAGTGGGTCAATAACCTCGCCCGTATGCAGGTTCTCCAGCAGGGTGTTGACCGTGAAGTCCCTACGCAGGGCGTCTTCCATTAGGCTGGCAGGTTTCACCGCAATCGGTTTGCGGCTCTCGGAGCGGTACGACTCGGCGCGGGCAGTGACCAGCTCAATCATCACCCCTTCCACATGCACTTGCGCTGTGCCGAAGCGCGGGTAGACCACGGGTTCGTGTTGGGCAACACCCTTCTCGTACAGGAACTGAGCCAGCGCGAGCGCATCACCCTCCAACACGAGGTCTACATCGTTGGGCAGAGGGCGGTTGAGCAGTTTATCGCGCACATAGCCCCCCACGAGATAGACTTTGCCTTCGTAGGGTGTACCGCGTAGTGCGTCCCGTATGGCTTTTAGAGCGCGCTCGACTTCCGAGTTCACAACAGTATACTATACCTACGCAGGTTTCGGGGCTTCGGTCGGCACTTGGGTCGCCGTCTCGCTTGCTTTGATGCCTGCTTCTATTCGGGCAATCAGTCCCCATCCTGCCCGCACCCAGTAGCCGTTTTTGTAGGGCACGGCAAAGCCGGGCAGTACCGTGCGCTGACTTCGGTTCTCGTCGGGTGTCGGGAGACTCTGGTCTGCCTCTACACGCGAGCCATCGGGATTGTGCGACTCGGGGTCTTCATACTCGTAGGGCGTCTCATCCAGAAACACATGCCGCAGGGGATAGGCTCGCACGCGGCGCGTTCGAAGATCCACAACGATAAAAGGCGCCGCTTCCGAAGGGAGATAACCAGCATCATACGCCAATTTCCCATTTGCCAGCCAGTGTTCTAAACAGAACGCGGTTAGCAGAGTGAAAAAAGCGTATTCCCGCGTCAGGTTTTGCGTGGTAAAAATACGGATAGACCGGCGCGGATAGAAAGCGTGAGACAGGAGGTACTCGCGGGGGAGGTCTAAAAGCACCAGTGCGATTGTATGCCCTAACCCGCCCGTGATGAGATGCATCAGGTAGGACAACTGGTTCAGCCAGTTTCGGTGATGAGATTGCTCAGGTGGGGCGATTTCGTGCCAGCCGATTTGGTACTTATAGACCCCCTCGCGCGTACGCGCCAGGAGAATCAGCCCATGTTCGAGGTGGAGCAGTGCCGTCATCCGGGTTGCGTGCCACAGCCCGATTAGATGCCCGACCAAGCCGAGCGCAAAACCACCCAGCAGGAGCATCAGCACAATCTTGAGCAGAGGCGATTGGCGCATCAACTCCGCCAACAAAGAGGAACCTTCACCCAGAAGCAGACTAATCACTGACCCCAATAGGGAGAGGATAATTGCACTACTCAAAGCGAATCGCTTCCAGCTCAGCGCATCCATGCGCAGGGAAACCTCACCAAACGGGTCATTTCCACAGTGCCCACAGTGGGGCTGCATAGGAGAGCAAGCACGCCCACAAAACGCGCATCCCACCTGCGACACCACATACCCCTGTTCCATCGCTGGCAGGAATATAGGGCAACCCGTTGAAGATTCCTGCCATAGGGAGGAGAAAAGGATGGAACGACCTGCTTCAATACTGGTCATCGGAGTATTGGGGATAATTTTCGGACTGGCGGGCGCCTGCTGTATGCTCGTGGGACTGGGCGGCGCTGCGTTTGTATCGGGTATGACGGACCAGGTAGCTCAACAGTCGCCTGAACAAGCGCAACAACTGGAGGCATTCAAAGACCCTGAATATATGCGCTACCTGTACTTCAACGGGGGAGTGAGTCTTGTGTTTGCCATTCTACTTCTGGTAGGCTCTATTCTTCTGATAGGGATGAAGAGCCTTGGCTACTCCCTCATGACGGCGTGGTCTATTCTCTCTATCCTTTGGAATCTGCTCAGTATTGTGCTGGGAATGACCGTTTTTGCCGCCGTACTGGAGCGCTACAATCAGAGCATCACACAGCCGACCAACTTAGTCGGTTATGCGATTGGGATGGTCTTTCCGGTGATTGTGCTGTTCATTCTGACGCGTCCGGGAATGAAGGAACGGTTTGTGTGAGCGAAGGGCGTGAGGGGTTGACCCCACGCCCTGAATCGTTTCGGCAACCCTATGCGCTTAGGCGTCTTGAGCGCCCTGCTGGGACTGTGCCAAGCGTCTATTGAGTGCAATCATCAAGCGCGACTTCTTGCGGTTGCCTGTGTTCTTATGCAGGATCCCGCGCTTGACCGCTTTATCGATCAGGCTAATCGCTCGGCGCAAGTTCGCGATCGACTGCTCAGCCTCGCCCTTCTCCGCCAGCTCTTTGACTCGGCGCGAGTAGGTCTTAATCGCCGACTTGGTCGAGCGGTTCCTTAGATAGCGCTCCCGCGACTTGATGACCGCCTTTTTCGCAGATTTGATATTCGGCATCCGTATACCTCCAAACTACTATTATACCCGCTTTATACCGTGCAAGGGACGCCCCTGAGGAGGCGACTTTGGCTTACGCTTCTGGTATAATCTGCTTGCGATGGCAAAGATTGAGATGGTAAATCGGCGCTTGCCCGACTGGCTCACGATACGCTTGCCCAAACCCGACACCATCCAGCATGTGGAGCAGATGATGCGTACGGCGCGGCTCCACACCGTTTGCGAAAGTGCCCGCTGTCCCAACCTACCCGAATGCTGGTCGAAAGGCTCCGCAACCTTTATGATTCTGGGCGACATCTGTACACGCCACTGTGGGTTCTGCGCCATCAAGACGGGCAAACCGCTCGCTGTGGATGCCGAAGAACCCCAGCGTCTTGCCGAGATTGCGAAACAGATGGGGCTAAAGCATATCGTGGTCACCTCGGTCGCACGCGATGACCTGCCCGATGAGGGTTCCGGGCAGTTTGCCGATACCATCCGCGCCCTGCATGCCACGATTCCACACGCCATCGTGGAGGTGCTTACGCCCGACTTCAAAGCGAAGACATGGTGTATTCAACGCGTGGTCGACGCCCAGCCTGAGATTTTTAATCACAACATCGAGACCGTAGAACGCCTCCAGACGATTGTGCGTCCCCAAGCGCGTTATGACCGCTCGCTCACTGTGCTACGCAAAGTGAAGGAGCTCAACCCCGCCATCTACACCAAGTCGGGCATTATGCTGGGGCTGGGTGAGACCCGCGAGGAGATAATCCAAACGATGCGCGACCTGCGCGATGTGGGGGTAGACGCGCTCACTATCGGGCAATATCTGCGCCCCACCCAGCGACACCTACCCGTGCAGGACTATGTGCATCCTGACCAGTTCAAGGAATATCAGCAGATTGGGGAGGAGATGGGCTTTCTGTTCGTGGCGTCGGGACCGTTCATCCGCAGTTCCTACAACGCCATAGAGTTCTCCCGACGCGTCATGGCAGAGCGGCTCGCTAAGGTCGGTGCAGTGGATTCTTAGAACGCTCGTTTGGCGACTGTGGCAGAGCGTACTTATCCTGCTTCCGGTGGGGCTTATCCTGCTGGCAGGTTTGTACTACCTCATCCAGGTCAAGTTGGCGGTAGAGGCGAATCTCCCAACCGCCCTAAGAACTTACACACGCCAGCAGTCCGACTTGGATTTGCACATCGCACGCCTCTCACTGGGACTGACACGGTTGCGCCTTTGGGAGGTTCAGCTCAATCTGCCTGACGGCTCCCTCCTGCTGGCAACACGCTATGCAGAACTGCGCTACCCACGCAGAAACGAGCCTCTCACCCTGATACTGGAGCGCCCCCATGCACGCATAGCCCGCAACGCACAAGGTGTCTGGAACTTAGAGCCTCTTTTCAGGCGTCCCCCGCCCGATGAGCCGACTCAACTCCCCTTCGTCTTAGTGGCGACCGATGGGACTTTGGAGTTTGAGGACGCCGTCCCCAGCCCCAGCGTTCGCCAAACGATTCAGGTGCATCGCCTCCACCTGGCTCAGCCACTCCAGGCACTCTATGCCCAAGCGGTTGCGAGCGCACCCGATTTGGGAACGATACAAGCCGAAGCACTCTCCGACGGGCGCGATTGGCTCATCGACCTGAGGGCAGACCGTGTGAACGCTGACCGCCTCGTTGGCTACTTACGCCTGCCCGACCTGCGCGCCGAGAACG
>JBDNDR010000137.1:0-5937 GCA_046718995.1 Fimbriimonadales bacterium | reverse complement strand
CGATAACAACAGCTCTACGCCCGTGCAACCGTTCGGACCAATCACGATGACGGTCTTGCCCCTTTTGGTGAGTATGTCAGCAACCTCTGCGAAGTCCGAGTCGCCCGTGACTAAGATGACCACATCGAGCGCTCGCGCCTGTTCAGCGATGTCGTATGCCATCAGCACATCGATGTTGCCCTTCTTGGAGCCGTCGGACATAGTCTTCAACGGGCGCGTCATGACCCGAAAGCCCTTCAAGGTGAGCGACGAGAGGAATTTATCCTGATTAGGGTTGTTGTAGTCGCGTGCGGTATAGAGGTTGGCGATGCGCACGGTTCCCTGCTGGGCAGCGAACCGGATAAGCGCGCCATAGTCGATGCGAACCTCGCCAAAAGCTTGGCGCACACTCTGGTAGAGATTCTGTCCATCTACGAAAAGCCCAACTCGTTTCACCCTGTCTCGCATTATTGTTTTCCTCCAAGTGCTTATACGGGGTAGGGTCGGATTTCTTTCATATCTGGCTGAGCAAACCCTCCAATCTGCTGATACCCTCGCGGGTTGGGATTGGCTTGGGGCTGTTCCAGCGTGGGGATACCGGCGTCGTTGAACAGGAGCCGCACCCAGCGGCTCTCTTGCACACGCCCGCTGATGTAATCCTCCAGCAACCGCAGGGCAAAGCCGACAGCCAGCATATTCAACGAGCGTAGGCTACCCGCCCGCTGACTACGCCAATCTATAGAGGTTTCGGAAGGTAAAGCCTGCCCCATCTCGGAGCGCGCCTGCTCTAAGTTGGCGATGCTTCCAAAGCATAGCAAACAGCGGTTGGGCACCACCAGACGGATGTCAGCCCCCATCGTGCGCCACCGTCCCTGAAAGAAGATGCCCGTACCGATGTCCAGCAGCGGCTTCAGATAGAGCGTTGCCAGAAAAGCACTGGCAAGGCGAGCGGTGGAGTTATCTACGCAACAGACCAGCAGGTCAGCGCGCTTTACCTTAGCCAGCGAAGAGAAGCTGAGAATCGAGTCGTCGATTGGTACCACATGGCAACTGGAGATGGCACGCACCTGCTGGGCGATGGCTTCCACTTTGGGTTTACCGAGGTCGGCAGGCGTCACGGCGTCCATTTCGCCGAGGTTGTGGGGTTCCATCAGGTCAGGGTCAATCAGTGTGAGTTGTTGGATGCCCAGTCGCGCTAACGCCATAGCCATTAGCGAACCGCTGCGCCCGCAGCCCACGATGCAAGGGTGCAGGGCGGTCAACCGCTGATAGTTCTGTTCGCCCAGCGCACCCATCGAACGCGACCAGAACTCATTCGTAGGGTTTTGCGCCATCAGCGCAGGGCGGAACGGGAGGAGCGGCAGGCGTGTCCAGTGCGCCCCGACGAGCGTCAGCTGATAGAGCGGTCCGATTCCGTCCGCTGTGTGGTAGACCCCTGCGAAGTGCCCACTCGCATTGCCAATCCCCAGCGCCACAATCGCACTTAGGCTGTTTTCAGGGCAGAGGGGCAGTACCGAGCGCAGGGAACGCGCTATATGTGCTGGGTTCTCCACACCCACGAAGAAGACCTGTGGGCTGTCGCTGTCGTTTCCTGTCCGACTCCGGGCTGGGTTGGAACCCTCTGGAAGCCAGCGGATGGAATGCACCAGCAGTTCCACACAATCCGGTAGAACACTCACGCCAGCGGGACCGACGGCGATGCGTTCGGGGTTCACAGCAAGTCCCTCTGTTAGCTGGCGCAAGGCACTTTCGCTAACGGTTATCTGGTGTCTCATTGCAGTCTCACCGAACGAGGTTTGGGTCGTTTGGAGGGGGAAGGGAGGTCAGTCCAGAGTTTAGAGAGTTTGGGTGGATGCGCTCTGGACAGCCTCCCTTGACCTGCGCCTAATCGTAGTCGAACGGCTCGCGGCGGGGCGCAGGGCGCAGGGTGGACTTGGGCTTTGCGGCGGGGTTGCGTTCCGCTTCCCACTGCCGTAGGAGCCGCGCCACCTCAGGGTCGTGGATGGCAGTGACAGGCAGTTCCTGCTTGTCCAGCTCCTCGCCCTCGGTGATGAGGGTGCGCTTTTGGGTTGACGCCATCGGTTTTCACCTCCTCAACCCCTTATACGCACGAGGGATGTGTTTCTTTCATCTGGATGGACGATTTCCCCCCTTGACTCGCCCCATAGCCTATCGGGTAATATCTATTAGCACTCGCGAGGCGAGAGTGCTAAAATCAGGTACAATTTGAACTCAGGAGGTGATACCATGACTTTTCGACCGCTCAATGACAAGGTTGTGATCGAGCTGATAGAGGAGGATGAGACCACGCAAAGCGGGATTATCCTGCCCGACACGGCGAAGAAGCGCCCGCAAGAGGGTGTGGTGGTCGCCGTGGGACCCGGACGCCTACTCAACAACGGCGAGCGTGCCCCGATGACCGTCCAAGTTGGACACAAGGTCGTCTTCTCCAAGTACGCGGGCAACGAGTTTGAGTACGAAGGGAAGAAGTACCTCATCTTAGATGAAGACCAAATCTACGCAATCCGCGAAAAATAAATAGGAGGTGATACCATGCCTGCAAAAATGCTGAAGTTCAATGATGAGGCTCGACGCGCTCTGGAGCGCGGTGTCAATAAAGTCGCAAACGCAGTCAAAGTCACGCTCGGTCCGCGTGGGCGCAATGTGGTGCTGGACCGCAAGTGGGGCGCCCCCATCATCACCAAAGACGGCGTGACCGTTGCCAAAGAGATTGAACTGACCGACCCCTGGGAGAACATGGGTGCCCAACTCTGCCGCGAGGTCGCTTCCAAGACGAACGATGTGGCAGGGGACGGCACGACTACCGCTACGGTGCTGGCGCAAGCACTCGTGAACGAGGGAATGCGCTATGTCGCCGCGGGCGGAAACCCCATCTCGCTCAAGCGCGGTATCGAGAAGGGCGTCGAGCGTGCGGTGGCAACCATCAAGGAGCACGCTATCCCCGTCACCGAGCGCGAGCAGATTGAGTATGTCGCCACCATCGCAGGCAACGACCCCGAAATCGGTAAGATGATTGCCGAAGCGATGGACAAGGTCGGCAAGGATGGCGTGATTACCATCGAGGAGTCGAAGGGCACCCAGACCACGGTGGAGTTCGTGGAGGGGATGCAGTTCGACCGTGGGTACATCTCGCCCTACTTCATCACCGACCCTGAGCGCATGGAGGCGGTGCTGGAGAACCCGCTTATCCTGATACACGAGAAGAAGATTAGCTCTGCCCAAGACCTCCTGCCTCTGCTGGAGCGCATCGCCCAGTCGCGCCGACCGCTGCTGATTATTGCGGAGGATGTGGACGGTGACGCACTGGCGACCCTCGTGGTGAACAAACTGCGTGGCGTCCTGCAGGTGGCGGCTGTCAAGGCGCCCGGCTTCGGTGAGCGCCGCAAGGCGATGCTGGAAGACATCGCTATCCTGACCAACGGGCGGTTCATCTCCGAGGACCTCGGCATCAAGCTGGAGAATGTCACGATGGACATGCTCGGTCAGGCGAAGAAGGTGGTCATCACCAAAGAGGATACGACCATCATCGAGGGGGCAGGCTCGGCGGAAGCCGTGCAGGGACGCATCGCCCAAATCAAGCGCCTGATTGAGACCACCGAGAGCAGCTACGACCGCGAGAAGCTGCAGGAGCGTCTGGCGAAGCTGTCGGGCGGTGTCGCTGTGCTGAAGGTCGGCGCAGCTACCGAGACCGAGCTGAAGGAGAAGAAGCACCGCTTTGAGGACGCGCTGTCTGCGACCCGCGCTGCGGTTGAGGAGGGCATCGTGCCGGGCGGTGGCAAAATCTTCATCTTGGCTCAGGCGGCACTGGACGGCATCGGCGACAACGACGATGAGCGCACCGGCGTGAACATCCTCCGACGCGCCCTCGAGGAGCCGCTGCGCCAGATTGCTGAGAACGCTGGGCTGGAAGGCTCCGTGATTGTGGAGAAGGTCAAGGCGCTCGGCAAGGAGGAGGGGCTGGATGCGCGCACTGGCGAGTTCGTCAACCTCGTCAAGTCGGGCATTATCGACCCGGCGAAGGTCAGCCGAACCGCTCTGGAGAACGCCGCCTCGATCGCTGGCTTGGTGCTGACCACTGAGGCGATGGTGGCGGAGAAGCCTGAGAAGAAGCCCGAGCCGACGCCCGGCGCCGGCGGTGGCGACTTCGACGACTTCTAAGCCGACCCGCTCAACCATTTAGCAGCGGGGCTTCCCCACTGTGGGAAGCCCCGTTTTCGGTTTGTCTGCGCTTATACCCCCTCACCCCATCCGAATCTCCCAGTTGTAGGGGATTTCGGGCGTATTGTAGGGCAGGCGCAGTTCGTCGGGACTCTGGCGGTTGTACGGCTCGGTTGGGAAATTGACCAGCAGCGACGGCTCAGTCCCGATGGTCTTGTAGCCATGCGCCACCAGCGGGGGGATGACCAATAGGATGCGGTTCTGTTCCCCTAAAAAGAACTCGTTAATCTGTCCAAAGGTCGGTGAGTCGGGACGACGGTCATACAGCACGGCTTTGACCATTCCCTTCACCACGACCCAGTAGTCGGTCTGTAGCTCGTGCCAGTGCCACGCACGAATGACGCCGGGATAGTTGAGCGATACATACGCCTGCCCGAACTTTTGGAACAGCGGGTCGTCCGAACGGAGCATCTCCATCAGGTAGCCACGCTCATCAGCATGCGCCACGAGCGGTTTGATTGCCACACCTTCAATCAGTCGCTTCTCCATCGCTAACGCACCATCACCTCTGGAGGATTAGCGTAAGATTGGTATTGCTCGGCAACCCCTGCTTCTTCCGTGCGCCCCTTGTGGAGCCAGATTCGGTAGCGCAGGGTGAGTGTTTTCCCTTCGGGAATCGTATGGTCGCCTGTGCCTTTTGGGGTACCGGGCACGAAGTCGTGGATGCCGAACGGGTTAACTGCGAACAGTCCATAGTCGCGCACATGCCAGTAGGTCGGGTGGCGCAGGTTTTCGGCGTGGTCAAAGATGGCGATTCCTACCGCTTCGCCTTCCACGACGCCGGTGTAGTCGCACCACTTGGCGCGCTTACCCCACGCCTCGCGGTCGCGCTGACCTTCGGAGTTGAGAATCTGCCCACCCTGATTGCGCGTCACCTCCATACTGGAGGCGACCCGAACGCCGAAACTGCCCTCTTTGGTGTCCCCCAGTCTGACTGCTCCTTCAGTTGCCTGCAGGTTGATTGTGTAATCAATCCATCGCGACTCAGGCGTGGCGTAGCAGAGAATTTCGGTCGTCTCTTCGCACATCTTTTTGCCGTCGGGTGCGACCCAGTCGCTCCGGGCGACCACCCGCGCCAGAACAGGTCCGGCTTCAGCAACCACCAGCTGGCGATGCTCGATGCGTCCCCGGTTGGCACCCTCTGTCCAGAAGTCCACACCGTTCACCTCGCCGTGCGTGAACCAAACCGAACGGTGGTGTGGGTGGTCTTGGCTCTCGCCCGGAATGCGCTGCATCGGGAAATGGCGCGTGATGGGCTTGCCCGTGGGACCCATCAGCGGGTAGAGGTAGGGCTTCGGCGCACCCCGAAACACATACGCTGTGAACGGCTGACCCTGATAGCGAATCTGCACCGCACTCTCGGTCTGGATGATGCTGAAGCCCGGCTCGCTGGGCGCAGGGCGTACTTGATAGACTCGTGATTGCCCCTTGGGCAGGTCTGGCTCGATCCATACGACCCAGCGTTTGCCCTCGCGTTCCACCAGTTGGGCGGGTAGGTTGTGTGCGCCGCCCTGTACACGAAACGGCTCGCGGGGTGGGCGTCCACTGACCGGCGCCCAGAGGGGGGTCTGCCGATAGGAAGCATTTTTGGCTCTCAGATTGATTCGCATCGTCTCTTCGGTCTCCATTAGCCAATCCTTGCGGGCTGGATGAGCTCACGGGAGACCTCGCGCACGGAGGTACATCCCGTCAGCCCCAACACCAGGTCAAAATCTGCCA
>JBDNDR010000136.1:0-5977 GCA_046718995.1 Fimbriimonadales bacterium | reverse complement strand
ATGTCCGGGCGTGGGGCATCGCACCTGCCCGCTCGCTGGGTCGTACTGGTAGGGCTGACCGGAAACGGGGCACTGAAGCATACTGGCAGGTATCTGGAGCTCGGTGAGTTGGGCGGGGTTCGCCTCGTTGCTCGTCTGGTACATCTGGATGCCCATTCGGATTTGGCTGAGGTTATTTCGGCACTCCACGCTCTCTGCAGACTGGCGTACCTCGCCCACACGGCTCACAGGCGGACTGGCAGGCAGACCCTCTGCCCCAGCGCTTCGTCCCCCTGCTCCGCCCGTACCGTAGTAGAGCCAGGTCATCACCAGAACACCGACAATCGCCATCGCCACCAGAACGCCGACCAACCGCATAAGCCATTCTCCTATCTGTACAACTGACGAAAGTATACCTACGGCTCAGACCGGGTAGCAGGAAACTGTGAGTTCGCTGTAGAATCTCCTTATAGGAGACTGCAATGAAAGCGGTAGTGATGGCTGGAGGTGAAGGAACCCGACTGCGCCCGATTACGGCGAACCGCCCCAAACCACTTGTGCCTGTGGTGAACCGCCCGATTATGGAACATATTCTGCTCCTGCTCAAGGCGCAGGGCATCAACCAAGTGGTGGCGACCCTCTACTACCTCGCCGATGCGATTGAGGGCTACTTCGGCGACGGCTCGGAGCTGGGAGTGGGGCTTCACTACTCGGTGGAAGACTCTCCCCTCGGCACGGCAGGCAGTGTCAAACAAGCAGAAGAGCACCTACGGGATGGCACCTTCCTGATTATCAGCGGGGACGCCCTCACCGATGTGAACCTCCAGCCCGCAATCGAGTTCCACAAGCAGAAAGGGGCTATCGCAACCCTCATCTTAGCACGCGTGCCGAACCCGCTGGAGTTCGGTGTGGTCATCACCCACGAGGATGGACGCATCACCCGCTTCTTGGAGAAACCGTCCTGGAGCGAAGTGTTCTCCGATACCGTCAACACCGGCATGTACATCTTAGAACCCGAGATTTTTGAGTATATGGAGCCGGGCAAAGCCTACGATTTCAGCCAAGACCTGTTCCCGTTGCTCCTGCGCGAGGGCAAGCCGCTGTATGGCTATGTGATGAATGAGTACTGGAGCGATGTCGGCTCGATCACCCAGTACCGCGATGCCCACATAGACATGCTCACGGGGAAAGTGCAGTTAGCGCCGCCGGGCACGGAGACGACGCCCGGCGTGTGGGTCGGCTCGGGTACCTCCATAGACCCTGAGGCGCAGATTGTGCCCCCTGTGTGCTTGGGACGCAACTGCCGTATCAAGCGCGGGGCAGTGATTGGTCCCTATACCGTGCTGGGCGACAACTGTATCGTGGAGCCGAACGCGCTCGTGGTGCGCACCATCACTTGGGACAGTGTCTATATCGGCGTCGGGAGCCATCTGCAAGGCGCAATTGTCGGCACTGGTGTCACCATCAAAGACGATGTACAGGTTCAAGAAGAGTGCGTAGTTGGCGACCGCTGTCATATTGAGAGTGATAGTATCCTACGCACGCGCATCAAGCTCTGGCCCGACAAGTATATCGAGCGCGGCTCCACCGTCACGATGAGCCTGATTTGGGGTTCCAAGTGGCGGGGCAGTCTGTTCCGCGAGTTGGGCGTTTCGGGGCTATCTAACATCGAGATGACGCCCGAGCTGGCGTCCAAGCTCGGCTCGGCTTACGGTTCGACCCTGCCGCGAGGGTCTACGATTGTGCTGGCGCGCGATACGCTCAAAGCCTCGCGCATGATTAAGCACGCCTTTATGTCGGGAGTGCTGTCTACTGGGGTGGATGTGGCAGACCTGCGGGCGATGCCCATCCCTATCACGCGGCACTATGTGCGCGCCTCAGGTGCCAGCGGGGGCGTCTGCATCCGTACCGCACCGAACAACATTCGCGCCACGCTCATAGAGTTTTTTGACCGGCGAGGGATTTACCTGAACAAGTCGGGCGAACGCAAGATAGAGAACCTGTTCTTCCGAGAGGACTTTGCCCGGTGCGATTCGGAAGAGGTCGGTGAGATTCACTTCGCCTCGCGCGCGGTGGAGCAGTATCAGGATGCGTTCCTGCGTTTGATTGACCTGCCCAGCCGCAAGCGTCGCCCGCGCATTGTCGCCGACTTCGCCTTCAGCCGCGTGTCTGCCATCCTGCCCACGATGCTGGGGCAGTTGGGGTTTGACCTGATTTCGCTCAACGCCTATCCCGACGCCAGTCGTTCGCCGCGAACACCCAGCGAGACCGAAGAGTTCATGACCAACCTGCGCGATGTGGTGCAACGGCTGAACGCCGAGTGTGGTGTGCTGTTTGAAAATGAGGGCGAACGCTTCTCGGTGGTGGATGAGCGCGGACGCGTGATCGCTAACGATTGCTTGCTGGCGACGATGGCACGGCTGGTTGCCCCTACCTCGCAGGGTAAAAGCATCGCCGTCTCGGTGCGCGCCCCGTCCGTGATAGAAGAGATGATGGAGCCGTTCGGAGTGCAGGTCATCCGTACGCGGGCTGATGTGCGGTCTATTATGGCGGTCGCCGCCGATAACGCCGAGAACCTCTGTTTGGCAGGCGATGTGCGGGGCGGTATCATCTTCCCCGAACTGCACCCCGGCTACGATGCGATGTTCGCCTTCGTCAAAATCTTGGAAGCCATCCAGACGATGGACTGCACGCTGGCGGATATTTTTGACCAAGTGCCCCCGTTCTACACACGCCACCAACCGATTGCCTGCCCTTGGGAACTGAAGGGGCGTGTGATGCGCCTGATGTCCCAGCACGCCGAAGGGCACACTGAAACCATCGACGGGCTTAAAATCTACACCGACCACTCGTGGGTACTCATCTTGCCCGATGCGTCCGAACCGATTGTCCACCTCTATGTGGAGGCACGCACCGAAGAAGACGCCGACCGCCTTCAGCACCAATACGCCGAACTGATTCAGCGGTTCACCCAGAAGTCGCACTGATTGGGCACGGGTAGGACGCCTAACGGGTATCCTATCGCTATGCACGACGCAAGCCAGCGAACCTGCGATATTTTGTTGCGTGGTGGGATTGTTTTTGATGGGCTGGGAAATCCCGGACAGTGTGCCGATGTCGCCATCACCGATGAACGCATCGTTGCCATCGGCGAGTTAGACACCTGGCACGGCGCGATGGAAGTCTCTGTCGAGGGCTTGTGCGTCGCCCCCGCTTTTATCGACATCCACACCCACGCCGATTTCTCGCTCAATCACCATCCCGAGCAGATAAGCGTGTTGTATCAGGGCGTGGGCACTCAGGTGGGGGGCAACTGCGGGATTTGTGTCGGGCTGATTGATGACACACCGCTCTTTCGGCAGGAACAGCGCTGGCTCAAGCCGTATGGCGTGGAGATTACATGGCGCTCGATGGGCGAGTATCTCCAGCAGTTAGACTCGCTGGGCTTGGGCACCAACTATGTCGCTCTCTGTGGGCATGGCACTCTCCGCAAGAAGGTGATGGGGTTCCAAAAGCGTGCCCCCGAACCGAGCGAGCTGGAGGCTATGCGCCACGAGGTCGCCCTATGTATGGAAGCGGGTGCGCGGGGGTTCTCCACAGGGCTGGAGTATGTGCCCAACAGCTATGCCGACGCCGAAGAGATTATTGCGCTCGCCAAAGTCGCCAGCCAGTACGGCGGTTTCTACACCACCCACCTGCGCAGTGAGGGCGACTATCTGGTGGAGTGCGTGGAAGAGGCAATCCGAATAGCCGAGAGCGCCGAGCTTCCCCTACAACTTGCCCACCACAAAGCGGAAGGACGCCACAACTGGGGCAAGGTACATCAGACCCTGCAGAGGGTCTCGCAAGCCGTAGAGCAGGGGCTGGATGTGATGCTGGATGTTTATCCCTACACCGCCTACCAGACCTCTATGGCGGTCGCCTGCTTACCCTCGTGGGCGATTGAGGGTGAACCGAGTGAGGTATTGGAACGCCTACGCGACCCCGACCAACGCCATCGCATCATCGCCGAGATGCGCGCCCACGCCGACGACTGGGAACGCACCATCATCGGGGGCACGCCCCATAACCGCAACTATCAGGGGCTTTCGGTCGCCCAAGCCGCCCGAATCGCAGGCAAAGAACCTGCCGAGTTCGTGCTGGACCTGCTTGTTGAAGCGGGCGGGCATGTCGGCGTGGCGTGGTTCAACATGAGCGAGGACGATTTGCGTACTGTTTTACTTTACCCCCTCACGATGGTCGGCTCGGACGGCTTAGGCTATGACCCCCAAAAGCATAAGGACGACCGCCCCCACCCGCGCAGCTATGGCTCCTTCCCCAGAGTCATTCGCAAATATGTTCGTGAAGAGGGAATACTCTCGTTGGAAGAGGCAATCTTCAAAATGACAGGTCTGCCCGCGGCGCGCTTGAAACTGTTTGACCGAGGCGTTCTCCAGCCGACAGCCTATGCGGATGTCGTGGTATTCGATTACGCGCAGATGAGCGACCATTCCACCTTTGACCAGCCCCATCAACTCTCCACAGGGGTCGTCCACCTGCTCATCAACGGGCGCTGGACGATACGCGACGGTGTCTACACAGGGGCGCGTGCGGGGCGTGTCTTGCGATAGTTTATGTTCACACGGGAGACCGTTCGGATTGCCCTCGGATTAGGGCTGGCGCTGAGTGCTGAGGCACTCGGCTGGACTCTGAGAGAGGGTCATCCGTTGGCTATTGGGCTGGCGTTGGGGGCGGTTGGGCTGGTGGGGCTACCGACCCTGCGTAAAGGCGTCCTTTCGCTCTTGCACGGGCGGCTGAATATCCACCTGCTGATGACGGTAGCCGTAGTGAGTGCGATGGTGCTGGGGCACTGGGGCGAGGCAGCGGTGGTCATCAGCCTCTACGCGCTGGCGGAACTGCTGGAAGACCGTGCGCTGGAACGCTCGGAACGCACCCTCCAAGCCCTGCTCACGCTCCACACCCCAACCGCTACGATGTGGATGCCCTCTGGCGAATGGCAGAGTGTGGCGGTGGATACAGTGCGGGTCGGCGCGCGCCTCAGGGTTGCCCCCGGTGAGCGAATCCCCTTAGATGGCACTGTCGTGCGAGGCACCTCCACCGTAGACCAGTCGCCGATCACCGGCGAGAGCGTCCCCATAGAGAAGCAAGAGGGCGACCCCGTGTACGCAGGGAGCCTCAATCAGTACGGCGCCTTAGAAATCACCGTGACTGCCGAACATGGCGCCACCAAGTTAGACCAGATTGCCCGCACCGTTCAAGAGGCTCAGGCGCAGAAGACCCGTACCGAGCGTTGGATTGACCGCTTCGCTCAGTGGTACACGCCGGTGCTGTTCGGGCTGGCGGTGTTGGTGGCGCTCCTGTTGCCGCCAATAGCCCAAGTCCCCTACTCCGAGAGCATCTACCGTGCGTTGGTGCTTCTGGTGCTGGGATGTCCCTGTGCGTTGGTGATTTCGGTGCCGGTCACCATCCTGAGTGCGCTCACAGCGTCGGCACGGATGGGGGTTCTGGTGCGTGGCGGGCGAGTCATTGAGCAATGTGCCCATATCCAGCGGGTGCTGTTCGACAAAACGGGCACGCTCACACTCGGCAAGCCGCAGCTGGTGCGGGTGGTCAGCTTAGATGGTCAGCCCGAATCGGTGCATCATCAGGTCGCCTCCAGCCTCGCGCATCATTCGGAACACCCAATCGCCCAAGCGCTCCGCGCCGATGCTCTGCCTGCCCTGCCTGTGGACGATTTCAAAGCTTTGCCGGGGATGGGCATGGTGGCTCGCCTGCAAGGGCAGCAGGTCTGGGTAGGCAACCACCGCCTGATTGAACAGGTAGGACGCTGTAGCAAGGCGTTGGAGGAAGTATTGGAGAATTTAGAATCGCAGGGCTACACGGTGGTGGTGCTGTTCGATAGCCAGCCGCGTGCGGTGTTCGCACTTCAAGACTTGCCCCGCCCGTCTGCAAAGCCGGCGATTGCCGAACTGCATACGATGGGGATACCCACTGCGAT
>JBDNDR010000135.1:0-6025 GCA_046718995.1 Fimbriimonadales bacterium | reverse complement strand
GTCCATCGCCCCGTAGGTTCAGCGCCATCGACCGATTCCCTGTTGAACGTCCCCTCTGCGACGGAGGCAGGGAACACTGCAAACTGAGCGAACTGGAGGTGTGTGAAACCGCTCGGACAAATCACGGTGATTTGCGGGAGTATGTTCGCGGGCAAGTCGGAAGAGCTGATACGACTGGTTCGCCGAGCCATCTACGCGCGCAAGAAGGTACAGGTCTTCAAGCACGCGCTGGATGACCGATTTGAGCTGACTGCGGTGGCGACTCATAACGGCGTTCAACTCTCAGCAGTGCCCGTTCGCAACACCCGTGAGCTGATTGCGCAGATTGAACCCGACACCGATGTGATAGCGATTGAGGAAGCGCAGTTCTTTGATGAGGCGTTAGTGCCTCTCTGTGTGGAGCTCGCCGATGCAGGGAAGACGGTGATTCTGGCAGGGATTGACCAAGATTTCCGTCGCCAGCCGTTTGGGATTATGCCCCATCTGATGGCGGTGGCAGACGAGGTGGTCAAACTGCGCGCGATTTGCGTGGTATGCGGGCGCCCTGCGAGCCATACCCAGCGCTTGGTTGATGGGCGTCCCGCCAGTTGGGATGAGCCAACGATTTTGGTGGGCGCCGAAGACCACTATGAGGCACGCTGTCGGAACTGCCATCAGGTGCGCAAAGTGCCCCAGGCGTTCCGCAAGCGTCTACTCCGGCGCACACGCCCCGCCCCGCCTGAACCCCGTTCCTACCCTGAGGAACAGTCGGCATGAAGTATCGGTGGTCGGGTCAGGTGGGCTACAGTGAGGATGAGGCGCGCCATCGGCTCAAGACCTACTTTGAAACGCTCGGCTTCCACTGCCTGCAAGACCAGCCCGAGTTAGCGCTCCAGCGTGGGTCGCTTTGGCGGGGGCTGGTTGCCCTCTCGCCGCGCCAAATCTGGATGCAGGTCTCCGCCAAGATTCAGCCGTGGGGCGTCCATACGCTGGTGGATGTGACCTTTGAGATTGCCCTGCGCCTGCGCCGATTGCACGAGCCAGAAGCCGAACTGCTGGTAGGTGAAACGCGCGAGATGGTGCGCTATCTGCAAGAGGGGAGCGCGGACTTTGAGCGTCTTACCCTCCTCCATCAGCAAGCACTGGATAGCAACCGACGCCAACGCCGAAAGACGATTCTTCTGTTTGCCTTAGGATTCGGTTTGGGTGCCTACACCGGGGTTGCGAACCTGGATTGGAGCGCCTTGCTCAACTCTTGGGTTGGTATGCTGATTGTGGCAGGTGGAGTGGGATTCCTGATTGCACGACTCTTGCGCATCCGGTCGCGCCGACGCTGACCAACACAAGGCACTGCGATTGCGGTGCGGACAAGAAATTCCCCCCCATTTTCGGGAACTTTTGGAGAGCCTCCGTCGTATAGTTGAGTGGAAGGCACTCAAGAGACCTTCCAAGAAAACACTCAGAGATAAGGAGGTGAACCTTATGCGAGCATTGGTACGACGAGAGCCGGATCAGGCGGTAGCGACTTGGAATCCGTTCCGCGAAATGGAGCGATTCCGCCAGGAGATGGATGAGCTGTTCAATCGCTTCTTTGAGGTGCGTCCGAGCCGTGCGACCGAGGTGCTGGAGTTCTCGCCTACACTGGATGTGTACGAGACACCCGAAGAGTTCGTACTGTTCGTCACGGCGCCCGGCGTATCCGAGAAGGACTTGCATGTGGAGCTCTCTAACGGTGTGCTGACCGTGTCGGGCGAGCGTAAGGCGCTCATTGAGGGCGAGAATGTCACCCCGCACTACATCAGCCGCATGGGCGGATACGGCAAGTTCACGGTCTCGTACACGGTACCGACGAATATCGACGAGAATAAGGCGAGCGCCGTCTACCGCAACGGCATCTTGGAGATTCATCTACCGAAGGCGGAGAGCGCGAAGCCGAAGACGGTACAGGTGAAGTTTGAGAAATAAGGGGTTTGCCCCTCTCAGGCAGGTGCGCTGGCAAAATCGCCAGCGCACTTTTTTTTAGGGTATCCTACGGGCATGCAAGCACAGGAATTGAGCGGGCGCGTGGCGATTATCACAGGAGCGAGTCGAGGCATCGGGCGGGCAATCGCGCTACGGTTGGCGCGTGAGGGCGTAGCGGTCGTGATAGCCGCAAAAACCGCAGAGCCAGACCCGCGACTGCCCGGCACCATCTACACCGTTGCCGAGGAAGTAGAGGCACTCGGTGGACGCGCCCTGCCAATCCAAGTGGATGTGCGCGATGATAACGCTATCCAACAGATGGTGGAGCAGACGCTCCAGACCTTCGGGCGCGTGGATATTCTGGTCAATAATGCGGGCGCCCTCTGGTGGTATCCCGTGTTAGAGACCCCGATGAAACGCTATGACCTCGTGATGGGGGTCAATCTGCGGGCTTCGTTCGCCTGTTCCCACGCGGTGCTTCCCCATATGATCGAGCAGGGCTGGGGACACATCCTGATGATGTCGCCACCGGTTGACCTGAAGGTGCTTCCGGGCAAAGTCGCCTATATGATTTCTAAGTTCGGAATGACGATGTTGGCGCTCGGCTTGGCAGAAGAGGTGCGCCAGCAGAATGTGGCGGTGAACGCGCTTTGGCCCCGCACGCTGATCGAAAGTCAGGCGACCATCGCTTGGGGCTTGGGCACACCCAGTCAGTGGCGTAAAGCCGACATTATGGCGGATGCGGTGTACGAGATTGTGCGCCGAGAACCAGCGACCTACACCGGACAGGCGCTGATTGATGAGGATGTCCTGCGCGCGGCAGGAGTGACAGACTTCAGCATCTACAACTGCACTCCCGACGGCGAACCGATGGAGATTATCTGGGAAGGGGTAGAGGCGGGTAAGCGAGACGGTTAGCCTTCGTGGTAAAATCTTTTTGTGATGACTCCGCGCGAGCGTATCGAGGCAGTACTGAACGGCGTAGCCCCCGACCGATTGCCGTTCAGTTTCTGGTACCACTTCCGCACTGAGCCGTGGTTCCCCGCTCAGCTCTACCCTGAGTATCGCGCACCCGCCTCCGAGTCGGTGCTACAGTCCTATGTGATGGGTATGACCACCGCCGAGTATGAGTTTTGGCGACGCTATCAGCCCGACCTGCTCAAGGTGATGCACGATATTCCTTATGAGGTTTCTGACGCCTTGCCCACGATCCGCCAGCCAAGCGATTGGGCGCAACTACCACGGTTGGAACCTGAGGCAGGACACTTTGGCGCGCAGCTGGAGGTGTTGCGACGCTTGCGCCAAGCCGTGCCTGATGAGGTGCCGATTATTGAGACCGTTTTCAACGCCTTCTATTACGCAAACAAGCTGAGCGAGGGGCGTTTCTTGGGGCATCTGAGTGAGAACCCTGAGGCAGTCCATCAGGGGTTAGCGATTCTCCAGGCGAACTTGGTGGACTATGCCCAAGCGGTCTGTGAGGTCTGTGATGGGGTCTACTATGCGGTGAACGGCATCAGTATAGATACTGCCCCGCTCTCGCTCTATCAGACACACTTTTTGCGTTATGACCGTGCGTTTTTGGAGGCGGTTGCGGGACGGGGGCTGGTCGTCCTGCATCTGCATGGGTACGGTGAACTCTATGCGGATTTGCTCGCGGATGCTCCCGCCTCGTTGGTCTGCTGGAGCGATAGGAGCTGTACCTTGAGCTTGCCGGAAGGCTCTCGTCTTTTTAGGCGTGCTGTGATGGGCGGACTCAACGAGAATGAGCTCCCCCATTTTTGCCGGGAGCGTGTTCACCAGCAGGTGACTGAGGCGATTGACCAGATGCACGGAACGCCCTTTGTGGTGGCGCCGGGCTGTTCGGTGCCGACCGATATAAATCCCGAAGTGCTGTTCGCAATTCGGGATGCAGTGAATCAGGGGCGTTGAGGGGAGAGCCACTCGCTCTCTCCATAAATAGAGGGCGCACCGTTCGGTGCGCCCTTGAAATTTGAGGTTGCTGAGGGGGTTGTGTTTTACAGGTTGCCGCGCAGTGCCTGTTCGCGCTCGATTGCCTCAAACAGTGCCTTGAAGTTGCCCTTGCCGAACCCGCGCGAGCCGTGGCGCTCAATCACCTCAAAGAAGAGGGTCGGGCGGTCTTGCACGGTCTTCGTGAAGGTTTGGAGCAGGTAGCCCTCCTCATCGCGGTCGACCAGAATGCCCAGCTCGGCGATGGTGCGCAGGTCTTCCTCAATCTGACCGACGCGGTGGGGAACCTCCTCATAGTAGGTCTGGGGTACATAGATGAACTGCATTCCACGCGCTTTGAGGTGGCGTACGGTCTCCACAATATCTTCGGTCAACAGGGCGATGTGTTGCACGCCGGGACCTGCGTTGTATTCTAAGTACTCTTCAATCTGCGATTTGCGTCGTCCTTCGGCAGGCTCGTTGATAGGGAGCTTGATTTTGCCCCGTCCGTCTTGAACCACTTTGGACATCAGTGCCGAGTACTCGGTGCTGATGTCGTCGTCTGAGAAGTGGACGAGGAGGTCAAAGCCCATAATCTCGCGGTAGAAGTTGACCCAGTGGTTCATCTTGCCCAGCTCCACATTACCGACGATGTGGTCAATCTCCTTGATGCCGATTGGCTCACCGGGGATGAACATCTCTTTGAAGCCGGGCATGAAGGTTCCTTTGTAGCGGTCGCGGTTGATGAACGAGTGAATAACATCGCCGTAGGTGTGGATGGCGGCGATGTGGATTTCACCATCGTCATCTTTGAGTACGGTCGGCTCTTGGAACCCTTGTGCGCCGCGTCGGACAGCCTCGCTGTAGGCGCGTTCCACATCGTCTACTTCAAAGGCGATGTCGCGTACGCCGTCCCCGTGTTTCACAATCCACTGTGCTAAGGGGTGGTCCGCTTTATACGGAGCGGTCAGAACGAATCGAACCTCGTTTTGCTGAAGCACATAGGACGATTCGTGGCGCGACCCCGTTTCCAGTCCGGAGTAAGCGACCACATCGAAACCGAACATGGTGCGGTAGAAGTAAGCGGCTTGTTTGGCGTTGCTCACTAAGAAGCGTACATGGTCTATCCGCCGAATGGGCATTATATCCATCATTATCCCTCCATCGTTGCAGTGATGCTTGCACCGTTGCAAGTGCTGGAATTATACCTGAAGCAGGCTACGGAGTTTCGGGATGGCTTGGCGCATCACTTTGGCGCGATGGCTGATGCGGTTTTTGAACTCCGAGGGTAGCTCTGCCACCGTGCATCCCAGCGAGGGCAGATAGAAAATCGGGTCGTAGCCGAAACCTGCCTGCCCGCGCGGGGCGAACGCGATTCTGCCTTCCAGCGTATCTTCAAAGGTGTGAATCTCACCGCTCGGCAGGGCGATTGCTACGGCACATCGGAAGCGCGCCGTGCGTCGTTCCATCGGTACATCCTTGAGCATCTCCAGCAGGATGCCCATCTTCTCTGGGAACGGTGTATCCTCGCCTGCGAACCGACGCGAGTAGAGACCGGGCTGACCATTGAGCGCGTCTATCTCCAGCCCTGCATCGTCGGCAAGCGCAATTTCACCTGTGAACTCGGTGCAGGCACGCGCCTTGATGACCGCGTTCCCGACATAGGTGTCGGCGTTCTCTTCGGGGACGGGTGCGTTGGGATAGTCGCCGAGCAAGGTAATCTCCACCTCCAAGTCGGCTAAGCCCTGCTCCAAGAGAAGGCGGATCTCTTTGGACTTGGAGTGGTTGTGGCTGGCAATCACGACGCGTTTCAACCGTTCCACCTCCATAAGGCGTAGAGTTTACTTGAGTGAGATCAGATAGGCGACCAGTGCGTCCAACTCTTTTTCGGAGAGCTGCTTGTAGGGGGGCATCATGTTCTGGTAGCCTTTCACGATATGTTTGCCGGGTTCCACGATGGCGGTGCGTAGGTACTCTTCATCGGCGGTGAGGGTCGTGCCATCGGTGAGGGTTACCTGGCTCATATAAAGCCCATTTAGGTCGGGCGCTTTGATGACCGATTTGGGGTTCATATGGCAGGTGCCACACGCCTGCTTATTATAGATGAGTTCGCCTTGTTTGACCAGCTCGGGGTCGG
>JBDNDR010000134.1:0-6076 GCA_046718995.1 Fimbriimonadales bacterium | reverse complement strand
TTTGATTTGCGGGAGGCGGTGTTGGTGGTGGTGGAGTATGGGGCGGTGTTGGAGCCGTTGTGGTGGCGTGCGCTGGTGGGTTCGTTGGAGGTGCGTCGGGCGTTAGTGCAGGTGGGTGAGGTGGTTATTCCGGGTTTGCGTCGGGCGTTGGCTCGGGATGAGCGTGTGTTGGCTTTGGAGGCGCTCAAGATACTGGCGGAGATCAACACGGACGCTTCCTTGAGAATTGTACTGGAGGGACTGCGCCATCCATCGGAAGCGTTGCGCTATCAGGTTTGCACTCTGTTGGAAAACCGACAGCGACCTTACATGGTTCCGCCGCTTTATGAGCGGTATACTCAGGACGAAGCGAGTTCAGTACGCGAGTCGGCGCGCAATGCGCTGTTGAGCTTCCAAGACAGCGCCTGCTACGCTCAACTCCTGCATCTTGTTGGCGGACACCTGGTTCAGATAGGTTCTATTCCCTTGCCGCAGGAGCAAGAGACCCTCCTTTGGGAAGCTCTCAACCGCGCGCGTACCCTCGACATCAACGCAGTACGCTCCACTGAGTCGGAACTGGTAGCAAATATAGGTCGCAGTGATGTCCTCGCTTGGCTCTACCTGCGTGGGTGGCGCGAGGGTTATCTAAGCGGGACCTTACCGACGATACGCAACGCGATAGAGATTGTGGCTCGCTCGCGTGGGCAATCGCTCAAACATCCCATCTTGGAGATGCTGAGACATGCACAACAAGTTTATCCTACAGATGCTTCCTTGGTACATTTCGAAGCGGAGTTAGGTCGGGAATGGTTGAGCTCAGGCGAGCAATATGAGGTGCTGCGGCGATTGCGCCTCCATCCGCAGGCAACTGCTGAGCAGGTGGAGTATGTGCGTCAGAGGTTGACACAAATTGTAGCCCAACTGCCTGAGCCAGCGATGCGCACTGAAGCTTATGAGTGGATGGCTGTGCACAACTACTATGCCTCACGCGAGTGCCTCATTCAGGGTACGAAAGACGCCGACAAACAGGTACGCCTCGTGGTGCTGTCAATCCTTGTGCAGAGTGAACCCACCTCAGGGAAAATCAAGTATGGCATCAAACGTTTCTGGGAGAAACTGAGACGATGAGGATACTTGTAATCAGTTTTCACTGTGCTGTTTATTGCGGTTAGCACCGTTCAGTAGGTATACTCTTGTCTATCATGGCACAGAGACGCTACTCTATCATGCCTGAGACCGAAGTACGCTTCTTGAGGGGCGTGGGCGATAAGCTCGCCCAGGTGTTAGCGAAGCTCAACATCTATACCGTCGCCGATTTGGTCTACCACCTGCCACGACGCTATGAAGACCGCACCCAGTTCCGCAAAATCGGGCACGCCCGCCCCGGAGAAGCCGCAACCTTTATGGGCACGATTGTCACCGTCGATAACCTGCGCCCCCGCCCGAATATCACGGTCACCAAAGCCTTCTTAGATGACGGTTCCGGCGTGCTGGAGCTCATCTGGTTCAATCAGCCCTATATGAAGGACATCCTGCTCCGACTCCGCAACAAGAAAATCGTGGTCTACGGCTTGGTGAAAGATTCGAACTGGGGGTTGCAGATGGAAACCCCCGAATGGGAGGAGCTCGGCACCGACGATGACCCGAACGACCTGCTGGGGATGAACCGAATCGTGCCTATCTATCCTCTCACCGAGGGCATCCGCCAAAAACGCATGCGCCAGATTGTCTACAACGCCCTGCAGGTGGTTGACCAAATCCCCGACTCGCTCCCCCCAGCGGTTATACGGCGTGTCGGTCTGATGCCCCTGCACGATGCCCTACGCCAAATCCATTTCCCAGATAACGCGGATCAAATAGAGGCGGCACGCCGCCGACTCGTCTTTGAAGAGTTCTTCGTGATGCAGGTCGGGGTTGGGCTTCAGCGACTGCAGACCCAGCAGGAACAGGGTATCGCAATGCGCATTGATGCCGACCACCTGACGGAGCAACTGCATCGGATTGTGCCATTTGAACTGACCAACGCGCAGAAACGGGTCATCCGCGAAATCTGGAGCGATATGGCACGCCCCCACCCGATGAACCGGCTCCTGCAAGGCGATGTCGGCTCGGGTAAGACGGTCGTCGCAGCGGCGGCTATCTTGGCAGCGGTAGACAATCACTATCAAGCGGCTATCATGGCGCCCACTGAAATCTTGGCGGAACAGCACTATATCAATCTCCATCGCCTGTTCCAACCGCTGGGGATTAATGTGGAGCTGATGGTGGGGCGTCTCACCCAGCGTCAACGCAACGAGGCACGCGAACGCATCGCTTCGGGACGCGGGATGGTCGCCGTCGGCACGCACGCGCTCATCCAAGAGGGGGTCGAGTTCGCACGGCTGGGCTTAGCCGTGATTGACGAACAGCATCGGTTCGGTGTGCTCCAGCGCGCGGCGCTACGCGACAAGGGAATTTCGCCCCATGTGCTGGTGATGACCGCCACCCCCATCCCCCGAACCCTCACCCTCACCCTCTATGGCGAACTGGATGTGTCGGTGATTGACGAACTCCCGCCGGGACGCAAACCCGTCAAGACCCACTGGAAAACACCCGAAGAGCGCATCAAGGTCTATGAGGGAGTGCGCAAGATGATAGAACAGGGACGCCAAGCCTATATCATCTGCCCGTTGATTGAGGAGTCGGATAAACTGCAGGTGCGCGCCGCCGAAGAGATGGCAGAACACCTCCAAAAAGATGTGTTCCCCGATTTGAAGGTAGGGCTTCTGCACGGACGGATGAAACCCATCGAGAAGGAGGAGGTCATGGAGGCGTTCCGCCGCGGCGAGACGCATATTCTCGTCTCCACGACCGTAATCGAGGTGGGAGTGGATGTCCCCAACGCGGCGGCGATTGTGATAGAGGATGCCGACCGGTTCGGCTTGGCTCAGCTCCACCAGTTGCGGGGGCGGGTCGGACGGAGCGAACACCAATCGTATTGTATCTTAGTGGGCAACCCGAAGTCGGAAGATGGACAACGCCGACTGGAGGTGATGACCCAGACCACCAACGGCTTCATCATCGCTGAGGAAGACCTGCGCATTCGCGGACCAGGCGAAATCTATGGCACGCGCCAAAGCGGTATGCCCTCCTTCCGCGTGGCAGACCTGGTGAAAGACATCGGGATGCTGGAGGTGGCGCGTCAGGAGGCGTTCCAACTGCTGGAGCGTGACCCCGACCTCTCACGCCCGGAGCATAAGCCGTTGCAGGAGGCGGTAGAGCGGTTCCGCCACCGATTCGCCTTGGCGACCGTGAGCTAATCGGCAGACCAGAGCGAGTGGAGCGGACGCCAGCGGTGCGCCTCAGAATCTAAGATACGACTGGCTTCTGCGGGACCTTCCGAGCCAGCGGGATAGGTTGCCAGCGGGTTGTCGTCGCTTTGCCACGCCTTGAGGATCGGGTCTAACACACGCCACGCCCATTCCACCTCGTCAAAGCGCAGGAAGTGCTGGCGGTTGCCCTCCAACACATCCAACAGGAGCGTGGCGTAGGCGTCGAAGCCTTCGGTGCCCGGCTCGCGGTAGGGTGCGCGCAGGACAAGCGTGCGGGGGGTCAACTCCAGCCCCAGCTTCTTCGCTTGTGCCACCAGATAGATGGCTTCGGCGGGCTTCATCTCAAAGATACACCAGTTCGGTTCCAACTTATCCAGCGGTGTCTCTCGGAACAGGTGGAGCGGGGGCGTCTTGAACTGCACAGCAATCTCGCTGTAGTCCGCGCTGAGCCGTTTCCCTGTGCGGAGGTAGAACGGCACGCCACGCCAGCGCCAGTTATCCACATAGAGCTTGACCGCTGCGAAAGTCTCGGTCGTTGAATGGGGTGGGATGCCCTCCTCCTCCAGATAGCCGGGCACACTCTCGCCACAGACGACGCCACGCGTATACTGGGCACGCACGGCGAAGGCGTTCACCGAATGGCGCGGGATGGGGCGCACACTCTTGAGCACCTTCACCTTCTCGGTGCGCAGGTCGTCCGAGACGAGGCTGGAGGGAGGTTCCATCGCCGTGAGCGTGAACAGTTGGATGAGGTGGTTCTGAATCATATCGCGCAGGGCGCCCGCCTGGTCGTAATAGCCGCCTCGCCCTTCCAGCCCGGAGCGCTCCGCCGCCGTAATCTGCACATGCTCCACATGATAGCGGTTCCAGATTGGCTCCATCAGGAGGTTCGCAAAGCGGAACACCAGCAGGTTTTGGACGGTCTCTTTGCCCAAGTAGTGGTCGATTCGAAAAATCTGTTCCTCACGCCAGAGCGCGCGCACTTGGCTGTCCAGCTGGCGTGCGCTTTCCAAATCATAGCCGAACGGCTTCTCTATCACCAGGCGTCGGTAGCCCTGCGATTCGTCGTGAAGGTTCAAATGAGCGAGCAGTTCCGCCGCCGTGGCGAACACGCCCGGAGGGAGCGCTAAGTAAAAGATGGCGTTGCCGCGCAGGTAGTCGTGGAGTTGGGCGATGCCCGTTTCGTCTAACCCGCCCTGCACATAAGCAATAAACCGATGGGCGAACCGTTTCCAATCGTCGCTGGCACGACTCGTTTTATGGAGTTCCTGCTCTACTTCGGCGAGGTAGGTCTCTAAGGTGTAGGGTCGGCGTGCGTAGAGGAGGATTTTCACCCCATCGGGAAGCACGCCAGCACGGCAGAGCCTGTACAACGCCGGGATGAGCAAGTTGCGCGCCAAATCACCTGTCGCCCCGAAAATGACGATGGTCGTGTCGCCCTGTGAACCCACTCGCATAACAGGTAGAGGATACCCAAGCGAGGTACAATCTTGCCGAGATGGAACTGGCACTGATTGGTTTAGGGCGAATGGGAGGCAACATGGCGCGGCGACTGGTCGCGCACGGACATAGGGTCATCGGCTATTCGCGCACCCGAGCAACGGTAGAGGAGTACATTCCTTACGGAATCGTGCCCGCTTACACGCCAGAGGAAGCGATTGGGGCACTAACTCCCCCACGAATCGTGTGGTTTATGTATCCCGCAGGTGAGCCAACCGAGCAAGCCATCTTCCAGTTCGCCGAACTGCTCCAACCGGGCGACTTGGTGGTCAACGGCGCGAACAGTTATTACCGCGACTCTATCCGCTACGCTGAGCGTCTAGCTGAGCGCGGCATCCAGTTTGCAGATGTGGGCGTGTCGGGCGGTGTCTGGGGACTGGAGAACGGGTACGGCTTGATGGCAGGCGGCGCCCCGGAGGTGATTGCACGCATTGAGCCTCTGTTGCGCGACTTGGCACCCGCACCCGATAAAGGCTGGGTGCATGTGGGACCTGTGGGGGCGGGACACTTCGCCAAAATGGTGCACAACGGCATAGAGTACGGCATCATGCAAGCCTATGCCGAAGGCTTTGAGCTGATGCGACGCAAGACCGAGTTCAACATAGACCTGGCGAAGGTGGCGGACGCTTGGTGCTACGGGACGGTCGTGCGCAGTTGGCTGTTGGAGCTCATCGCAGGCTTCCTGAAGGAAGATGCGGTACTGGCAGAGACGGCGCCCTATGTTGCCGATTCGGGCGAAGGACGCTGGACGGCTCAAGAGGCGATTGAACTGGGTTGCCCCGCTCCACTCATCACACTCGCCCTCCACGAGCGTTTCCGCAGTCAAGACGCCGAGGGCTACACCTATCGCTTCCTTGCCCAGCTACGCAAAGCGTTCGGCGGACACGCCGTGAAGAAGGTGGAGGAGCCGAAGGAATAGCCAGTGAGTTAGACGCACCGTAGCGCTGAATGAGATCTGCACGATGTACCTCCTTGCACTGGAAAGCACCAGCACCCACTGTGGGGTCGCGCTCTGGGACGGTTCGGACAGCGTTGCTACCCTCCAAGTGCGGCACGGGATGAACCTGTCGGGCACGCTGGTACGCGCGACCGAATGGGCACTTCAGCAAGCGCAGATAACGCTGGAACAGGTGGACGCTTTTGCGGTGGATGTGGGACCGGGCGCGTTCACAGGACTGAAAATCGGGGTGATGATTGCTAAGAGCTGGGCGTATGCGCTCCAGAAGCCGCTGGTGGCAGTGAGCGCCTTTGAAGCGTGCGCTATCACGATGCCGACGGATGTGCCG
>JBDNDR010000133.1:0-6082 GCA_046718995.1 Fimbriimonadales bacterium | reverse complement strand
ACTCTGCTGACGAATCGGCTCCAACGGGTTGCTGACCAAAGTCCGGCGCACCGAGTAGCCGAGCAGTCCCGACGCAAACTCCACACTCTGGGCAGGGCGCCCCACAGAGGTGACCAGCCCGTTGCGCACCCGTTCGGCATAGTAGGGCAAGCGGAGCGGGTCGCGAAGCATCATGTCAAACAGAGGGGTCGTGCCCTCCGTGCGAAAAAAATAGCGGAACAGAGCCGTATCAAACCGAACCTCTTGGGGCGATAGGTTCGCCTGAAGCAAGACCTCCCGAAAAAGCGCATCGGTCTCCGGCGTCTGAGCCGGTCTGCCCGCAATCACACCCAGAGCGAACAAGGTTCCAATCCAGCACGCACGCACCGTCCGACCATACCGCATAACCCTCCAGTTCCCGCTCGGCACACGCCTTCCTGCCTGAGGTACACTCTCACCGATGGAACACGAAGCACTCACCCCGTGGATTGAGACCGACCCGTTTGATGTGCGCTATGCCGAGACCGATGCGATGGGGATTGTCTACTATGCGAACTATCTGGTCTGGTTCGAGGTCGCGCGCGGTGCCTTCTGCCAAGCCTACGGCATAGACTACCAGTCGCTGGAGAACGATGGGACGCCGGTGGCGGTGATTGAAGCCTACTGTCGGTATCGCGCCCCTGCACGGTATGGCGACCGTGTCATCACGCGCGTGCGCCTGACCGAACTCAAGGGGAGCCGGATGGCGTTTGAGTACCAGATTGTGCGTGCCACCGACCGGCGACTGCTGGCAGAGGGTTGGACGAAGCATGTGTGGGTCACGCGCGAGGGCAAGCCGACCCGCTGTCCGGCAATCATCCAGGAGCGAGTTGCCCGTTCTGCCCAAGCGGAGCGCAGTTAGGGGCGTCGTTGACCGCATCTCCCTACTGATAGGGGCAAGAAGCCACACGGAGACAGTAAAGAGTTTCACCTCACCCCCTACCCCTCTCCGCAAGCAGAGCGGGGGGTCGGCACTGATTCCTACCCCCGTCATCCCGAAAGCCCTATTCTCGTCATGCTGAGCGTCAGCGAAGCATCTCAATCAGACCCTTCGCCTGCGGCTCAGGGTGACGCATGGGGTACGGCTCTGGCAGGGTAAGGTCAGGGAACAAGTGCTTGGTTCCCCCTGCTATAGGGGTGTATAGACCGGGGACATGGTTGACACTTTCTCCGCCCCGCTTTTAGGGTCGAGAGAGGATAGAGAGCAAGACAGAACCCTGTTGACCCCACTCCGTAGGGTTCCCCTGCATTAGGAGGAACCCTGATTTTGAGCGTGATGGACGCCTTTATCAGCGAGGGAGCAGTCGGGGGGTTGGGTTTCCTGAGCCTTGAGGAGTGAACGGGTTCGCAAATGTTCCCGAAATAGTCCCGCCCAAAAGTGTCAACCATGTCCCCGGTCTATACAAGGGGGAGCCTACGGAGGGGGTCATTTAACCTCACACGCACCAAAAGCGAACACCACACACCTCCAGACAGCGTATCAGCCACTGAGTGCAGAATGTACCTGACTGAGTGCGGGATGCATCTCTCTGAGTGCGGGACATCTCGGACTGTGTCGCTGAGGTTCGTTTTCGGGGACGGGTTTGACTGTGCGGATGCGGAATGAGACGCCATTCAACCGAGCGGGCGATGTTCCATCCCTAATAGGCGGGCTATAAGCAGGGTTGCTTTATCAGATTGGCTTCAGCCAATCGAGGATTTCCATCCCTCATAGGTAGGCTAAAAACGAAGACGACAGCGAAGCGGTTTATCTGTGTAATGACAGTTTCCATCCCTCATAGGTAGGCTAAAAACGGTGAACTGGTTAGCATGGGTGAAGTTGTACGAAGAGTTTCCATCCCTCATAGGTAGGCTAAAAACGCTGATACCGCCCCACCCTTTGCTCGCCCGAACCGAAGTTTCCATCCCTCATAGGTAGGCTAAAAACCTACTGTCAAGGTACACCTACGGCTTGGGGTACGCTGCCACCAAGCACCTCTATTATAGCACATTCCATAGCGGTTTGTCAAGGGGTGTCGTCCGAATGTTTTTTCTCGGCTACCTTGATGGGGATTGGGAACTTCCGAGAAAAAACCATTCGCCAGTCCCCCCTAATTTGACTCGTGGGTCAGCTTGGAAGTTGAAGTGATACTTTAGGTTTTGGCAGGATTTGAGTTCAAAAGTGGGTGTTTTGGGGTGTCGTCGGTCATGCGGTGGAATTGCAGAATCGGAGACCGACGACATTTGGGGGATTGGCGTGGCTGGGGGGGTAGCGTTCACCCCTCTCCGTTAGGTTCCCCCTGCCTCAGGAGAAACCGCCGATTGCCTTCTGCCCCTGTCCGTCACCCTAAGCGAACGCGAAGGGTCTTGTTGAGCTGCTTCGCTGGCGTTCAGCATGATGGGGGGAGGGCGTTCAGCACGACGGGGGTGGGGGATGGTGCGCACTCCCCTCTCTGCGTGCGGAGAGGGGCTGGGGGTGAGGTCAAAACCGAGATGCTTCGCTGACGCTCAGCATGACGGGGTGGGGGTAGCGTGAAAACTCCCTGCTCTGTTTACGGAGAAGGGCTCCCGTTAGCACCCACTGCCGAAGTTGAACAGCACCACCAGCAAGTCGGCATCGTCTACCGTCTCGTCGCAGTTGACATCGACCCGTCCGTGATTGGAGCCTGTATTGCCGAACGCAAACAGCACCGCCAGCAGGTCAGCGTCATCCACACAGAAGTCGCGATTGACATCCCCACTGTGTGAACGGCATGTCATCACCTGCACAATCCACGCCTTAGGGTTGCCTGAAACGTTCGTGCCATTCCCAACAACCGTAATCACATAGCCATTCACAGTGACTCCTGTGGCGCTCTTTAGCCCCCATCCTGCTGGTACGCTCACCCCATGCGACGCCAGCCAGTCGACCATCCTGCGCATTCCGTTCTGGGCATCCCAGATGAACGCATCCTCGCCGCTTGCCCATTCACCATGACCCACCACGATCTGACCGTCCGCAGAGACGTTTAGGGCATAGCTCCTGAACCTGCCTCCGGGTGGGTCGCCCAGTCCGACCATCGTGCCATTCTCCCACCGAAACGCCTCTGTGCCGTTCGCCCTTCTTACCCAAACCTTTTCACATTAGTAAGTATTAGCGCCTTTCCGTCGCCGTAGGAAGAGGGGAACAAGAAGGTAGAACAACCCCAGAGCGCTGAGGATAACGAACCAATCTCCCCAGCGGGTGTAAGGCGTTAAGGAATCGGTTTGTCTTGGATACACCTGCGCATAAAGCACTGTTGACCGCCCTAACGGAGCTTGGGCAACACAGCGACCGTCGATGGCAAAAGCTTGAGACAAACCTCTTGCGTCTGCTTTGACAATCACAACTCGGTTTTCAAAGGCACGGAAGGGCAAGAAGGCAGCATGGAGGTGGTGAAACAAATAACCAACCACGTAGGGGTCAAAGTTAGGAACGGCGATGACTTTTGCCCCTTGTTGCGCTAACTGCCGAACGACATCGGGAAACACAGTGTCATAACAAATAGCCATTCCGAACGGGGGATAGGCTTTCACTTCCCCACCCTTCTGGTAGTACCTATGCTCATCACTAAACAAATGGACTTTACGATGACGCAGGACTTCCTGCCCATTCGGGGCGAGGAGTACCGCAGCATTGCTTGGCGGCTGAGTTTCTACAAACCCCGCTACAAGGAAGGCATCCAGTTTTTTGGCGGTTGCCGACAACCAGTCTTGAGTCAAGTCTGTTTCTTGCCCCAACGCCAGTTCGGATAGAACAACCAACTGAGCATCTCGGACAGTTTGCACCATGTTCAGTGGGTCGCCCATGGCGTCTTGCACCAGAGCGACGGTCAAAGATTTGCTCTCCTCCCAAAGCGTTTCCTGCGGCGTGTAGCGCCATATAGTGAAGGCAAGGAGAGTGAAAACGGCAACGATACCCATAGCAATCGGTTCCACCCGCCGTTGAAGGTAAGTGACCGCCACAACAGCGTTGACAAACCACACGAACCATGAAACCAGCCAGATGCCCCCTAATTGCGCTAACGACACAAAGATTAGCCATCGGCTCTGAGTGATAGCGATTTGAACCGGCAAAGGAAGCCAAAAGGAGAGCCACTCAACGAGAACTCCTATGAAAGCAACCGCTAACGCCCACTGCCACCCTGACCACTTGCCTGCTAACCACATCTTCCCAGCGATTACTGCTACAATGCCTACAACGAGCGCTACCAGCAGGAAACAAGCAACTACCCCAAATGTCGCGTCAGTCTGATATTCTACTCCTTGGAGCATTGCAATCCAGATGCTTACGACTATTGGGGCAATAGCAGAAGCAGAGCTCCAAATTGAAGCGCACAAAACTCTCTGTTCCCAACGGATGGGGTACGCATTGGCAAGGAATAAAGGGGCTACACCAATCCATGCCAGCGGTGCCAGTGGGCAAGGTGGAATAGCAGTTCCAAACAACAGCCCACCGAACATTGAGAGCAGTAACGCTTTGCTGACCATCGCTCTCACCGCTTTGCAGGAATTATATAATACTTCGGTTCCTCCTGAAGTAGGGGAAACCTTTGGGAGGGGGGTCAATTTAATCCCTACTCTCCCCCCTAAACGCAGGGAGAGGGAAGAATCTTCCGAGTCTTTATGGCGCGGTCAACAGATAACCTGCTCAAGAGATAGTCTAAAGTTTCCCCATTTTATGCACTGTGTCCTTACGACTCGGAGGTTTGATTTGGGATGGCACGCTGGTTTTGGCAACGCAAACGGATACGCTGGGAGCAAGAGCAGGCGCCTGTGGAGATTGAGGCTCGCGGGGCGCGCCTGCCGATGGGTGTGGAGGATGACCTGCTCGCAAAGCACGGTTTCGAACTCTATGAACGGATGATGACCGACGCCCACATAAGAGCCTGTATCAACCTGAAGCGGTTGGGCATTTTGAGTGTGGGCTGGCGGCTGGAGCCTGCGGATGAAACCCCCGAAGCCCAAAAGGTACGCGATTTCATGGAGTATAACCTGCGCACGATGGCGGGTGGGGTGTTCAGCCTGCTCTGGAGGGTGCTGGACGCGCTGGCGAAAGGCTACTCGGTGCTGGAGAAGCTGTACGCCCATCAGACTCTGCCAGCTCACGGTGGACGATGGTGCTTAGTGGGTTTCAAGGCGAAGAACCCTGCCCTGTTTCGGTTCGAGGTGGACGCCTATCGGAATGTACGCGCCCTGCTACTGGATGCTCCCGATGGGCGGACGGTAGCGCTCCCACGGGAGAAGTTCGTGCTGTATGCCTACAACCCGCGCTATGAGTCGCCCACGGGCGAGTCGGATTTGCGCGCGGTCTACCCCCACTGGCAGAGTAAACAGCGCGTTTTGAATCTGTGGGACTTGTATCTTGCGAAATACACTTCGCCAACGCTGGTCGGCACCTATAAGCGCAACCTTTCGCCCTCTCAGCAAGATGAGCTTTTGCGTGCGCTTGACAGGGTTCAGCAAGAGACGGCGCTGGTGGTTCCTGAAGATGTGAAGGTGGATGCGTTGGAGTATAAACAGGCAGGTGCAGAGAGTTTTGCGAGTGCAATAGCCTATCACAACGCCGAGATTGCAAAGGCTATCTTGGGTGAGACGCTCACCACAGACGAGGGGCAACGCGTGGGGAGCCTTGCACTGGGACAGGTACACTTGAAGGTGCTTCAAACCCAACTGCGTGCCTTGCGTGCTGACCTCGCAGAGCGCGTGATGCAAGACCAGATAATTCGCCCGCTTCTGTGGCTTAACTTCGGTGCGGTTCCTGAACCTCGCTTTGTTTGGGAAGAGGAGTAGTACTATTTTGAGTTCACTGTGTCATGTTTTACCGCCTGCTACCCTAGCACTGTTTTAGTTCCCCCTGCGGGCAGGGGGAACCTGCAGGAGGGGGTCAAGAGTTTCACCTCACCCCCAGCCCCTCTCCGCAAGCAGAGAGGGGAGTTTTTCACCTCACCCCCAACCCCGCTCCACAAGCAGAGAGGGGAGCCACACCCGGTTCCCCCTGCGGGCAGGGGGAACCTGACGGAGGGGGTGAACAATCCTACCCCCACCCAAACCCTCCCCCTAATGC
>JBDNDR010000132.1:0-6098 GCA_046718995.1 Fimbriimonadales bacterium | reverse complement strand
TCAAAAGCGTGCTGTTCCAGCCCTACGCGGACGAGCCACTCCGAATCGCGGGTACGGCGCGCTCCTCGCGCAGACAGGCGGTTGCCCAGCCAACGAGTCCGTTCGTTCCCCTCCAGCCTTCGGCGCATGCGTTAAGAGCATACCTTAAAAAAGCGAAAGCCCCCAAATTGATGGGGGCTTTCGGGTCAAAGAGTAGGGCAGACTTAGTTGCCGTACAGACCCCACAGGGGCCAGTCGCCCGTCCAAGTCGGCTGAGCGTTCACCGTCCAAGCCATACCGCCGGGGAACGCACTGAGCGGCGACGGCTGGTACTGTTGGGCAGTCGGCGACTTGGCAAGGAACTCGCGTACATTCATCCACTTGGCGTGACCATCCACATAGACGATGATGAAACCGTCCATGTGGGGCACTGCCTTACGGTCAGGCGAGGAGCTAGGTGCCACACAGGGACCGTTGGGATTAGCTGTAACCCCGGGGAAGAACCACTGTAGCCACAAGTGGCAGTGCGCCATCGGATAGATGGTCTGGTTCGGCTGAGCACCGAATACATAGTGGCGCACGGCAGGGAACTTATCTTCCATCACAATCATCGTCTCGGCAGGGCGCTGAACACCAGCCATCGTACCGCCCAAGAACGAGTTGCGAATTTGCTGACTGGCTCCCGTGCGGTTCCAGGTATTGAGTGCACCCGTGATGTGCAGAGCGAGCGAGTAGCCACCGTCAAAAATTTCGGCGTTCTCTTCCCATGAAGCGCGGTCAAACTGGCGGCTGGGACAGAAGAATATCTGAATGTTCTTAACATAGGGGTAAATCCAGTATTGCCACTTGTAGTGGTTCACGCGCTGACCGTACGGACCCGAGCAACCCACCGCGTTAGGCTGGTAGGGAATGCGTGCCGGTGCGATACAGTCGTCGTTGCGCGGGAAGGTCTCATCCCAGTCGTTGAGATACATCTGAATGCCAAGTCCTATTTGCTTACTGTTGGAAAGACAGCTGGTCTGTCGCGCTTTCTCACGAGCTTGAGCAAACACAGGGAACAAGATGGCTGCCAAGATCGCGATAATGGCTATGACGACCAGTAGCTCGATGAGCGTAAATCCGTTTCGTCGCATAGTGCAACCTCCAGTGCCTACTATTGTACCTCAGGCTATTGTTAAGGAATCATTAAGGAGACCCTCTCAAAGCCAAAAATTTGGTAGGAATATCGGGTAGAATCGGCATAGTTAGATAGGATAAACAGGGTGGTGGTCGAACATTATGTCCGCAATGTACGGCAAAAGTGGAGCGGACCCGAAAGACCCCGTCCAACATGAGTTGGAACGGTTGCGAGCGCGCATTGCGGAGCTGGAACATGCGTTGGAGGTACAAGAGTGGGGAGCCTCCATTTTCAGTCAAAGTGCCATTCCACAACTGATATTAGACCTTGAGACAGGGCAGATTATCTCAGCAAACCACTCCGCACTTCAGTTCTATGGTTACTCGTTGGAAGAGCTGACGCGGATGACCGTCGCCCAGCTCAGCACCAAAGAGAACTGCTGGAACCCTGAACTGAAACAGATGATTGTGCAAGCGCGTTATGGAGTAGTCCCCGCGCGCCATCGCACGGCATCGGGCGCAGAGCGCGAGCTGGATGCCTATTTCAATCTGCTCACGCTTCGAGGTCAACAGTTCGTCCACCTATGGATGATAGACATTACAGAGCAAAAGCGTCTCCAAGCCCAACTGGAGGAGAGCGAAGCCCGCTATCGGAACTTTATTCAGATGTCCAGTGAGGGGATTTGGTGCTTTGAATTCGACCAGCCCCTCGCTACTAAACTTGATGTCGACACCCTCATCCAACGCATGTTGTACGAGGCGCACCTTGCGGAAGCTAACGACGCCTTTGCGAGGATGTACGGCTACGAGAGCGCCGAAGAGCTGGTCGGGGCGCGCCTCACACAGTTTCTCATTCCCGATGACCCGCAAAACACAGAAATGCTTCGCAGATTGGTGCTGGAAAACTATCAGCTCAGGAATGTTGAGACTGCAGAGGTAGACCGTGAAGGAAACAAACACTACTTCCTCAACAATATGTACGGAATTGTAGAGGATAACTATTTGATTCGCGTTTGGGGAACCCAGACTGATATTACCGAAGTGCGTCAACTGCTTGAACAGTTAGAACACGCCCGACGCTTAGAAACCGTAGGACGCTTAGCAGGCGGAATTGCCCACGATTTCAACAACATGCTCACTGCCATTCTGGGGTATGCTGAGTTGGGCATGTCTGCCGCCACCAGCCCAGTGGTGCAACGCTACTTTGAGGGCATCCAGCAAGCGTGTCTGCGGGCTGCAGATCTGACACGCCAACTGCTTGCCTATGCCCGCCGTCAAGTCATTCAGCTCAAGCCGTTTGATGCCCGTAAGTGGCTCCTTGGAAGTGAAGAGTTCCTACGCCGAATCTTGCCCGAAAGCGTGCACCTGAAAGTGGAAGCGTCGACCGATGTCCCCCTCATCTTAGCGGATGAGACACCGATGACCCAAATCCTGCTCAACTTGGTCATTAATTCGCGCGACGCGATGCCCGAAGGCGGTACCCTCCAGCTCAATCTTCTCACCCAACGCCATGCCAACCCCAACGCTGAGCCACCTATTGAAACGGACTTCGTCGTGTTGGAAGTTAGCGACACGGGCACGGGCATCGCAGAAGAGAACCTTCCCCATATCTTTGAGCCGTTCTTCACCACCAAGCCTGTGGGGCTGGGCACCGGCATGGGCTTAGCCTCCGTGCAGGGCTTAGTGGATCAGTTGGGTGGGTTCATCACCGTAGAGAGCCGAGAGGGGCAGGGCACCACTTTTCGGCTCCACTTCCCCGTTTATCGCGAGCCAGACGCCCCCGCTGAGGTATCCTAAGGGGTAGGATGCACCGGTTCGCCTTTGTGATTCATCCGATTGATGTGAAGCGCGACGCGGCACGCAAGTACCCCATCGCGCGCTATCTGCCCGAACGCTGGGTAGAAAACCTGCTCAAGCGCAAGGAGCCGATGGTCGTCTCACACATCACCGGCGTGCGCTCGCTCACTGGAGTCGAAACAGAAGGCTGGTTCATCGGCTGCCCGCTCTCCCCACGCATGATGCTGGAACTCCCGCTGGACTTCGTGTACCAAAAGATTATTCGCTGCGGACAGATTGCCGAGTCGCTGGGCGCCGAGATTATCGGGCTGGGCGCCTTTACCTCGGTGGTGGGCGATGGAGGCGTCACTATCGCCAAGAATCTCAACATCGCCGTGACGACCGGCAACAGCTACACGGTCGCCACCGCCATCGAAGGAGCTATCTTGGGCGCCGAAGCGATGGGAATACCGATTGGTCAAGCGACGGTGGCGATTGTCGGTGCCACCGGCTCCATCGGACGCACCTGCGCAGAGGCACTCGCCCCCCAAGCCAAGCGCATCCTCCTGCTCGGACGAGATGCCAAGCGATTGGAACCCGTCGCCGAAGCCCTCCAGCCCCTCGCACGAGGAACAGTGGGCATCTCTACAGACCTGAGCCGCGACCTGCCCGGCGCCGATGTGGTGATTACCGTGACCAGCGCGGTGGACGCCGTCATCTATCCGAAAGACCTCAAGGCGGGCGCAGTGGTGGTCGATGTGGCGCGCCCCCGCGATGTGTCGGTGCGTGTGGCACGCGAACGGGACGATGTGTTGGTGATCGAAGGCGGACTGGTTGAGGTGCCCGGCGCGGTGGACTTCGGCTTCAACTTCGGCTTCCCCCCCAAGACCGCCTACGCCTGCATGTCCGAAACGATGATGCTCGCGCTGGAAGGACGCATCGAAAACTTCACGCTGGGCAAAGAGGTCACCCTACGCCAAGTGGAGGAGACCCAAGCGATGGCACGCAAACACGGATTCCGTCTGGCAGGCTTCCGCAGTTTCGAACGCGCCCTCACCGACGAGGAGATTGCCACCATCCGCGCCAACGCCGAACGCCACCGCCAACTGGCTCAGCCCACCGCACACGAAGCCGTCTGAGATGCTTAACTATCCAATCCGCGCCGTGGGCTTCGACTTGGACGACACACTGTGCGTCTATCTCCCCGTTGCCGTCCGAGCCAGGCGTCAGGTGTTTGAGGAACTCCTCCAGCCCCTGAGCGGCTTAGATGTGGAGGCGTTAGACCAACATTACCGCCACGCCTTCAAGAGCATGTACAGCGAGATTCAGTCGGAGCAGTGGTATCCGCATTACCTCCGTGCAGGCGTCGTGACCCGAACCGAGACCTTCCGCCGTATGCTCCATCGGCTGGGGCTTCCCACAGACGGATTAGCCGAGCAGGTTAGCGAGCGTTATGCACAACTGCGCGAGCAATACCTCCACCTCCACGACGATGCCCTGCCCGTGCTGACCGAGCTGAAAACGCGCTACCCTCTGGTGGTCGTCACGAACGGACCCGCCTACGAACAGCGCCGAGAGCTCCAACTGCTGGGCATCGAGTCGCTGTTTGATGGGGTGGCAATCGAGGGCGAAGTGGGCGTGGGCAAACCGAACCCTGCCATCTTCCGCTACGCCGAATCGCTCATCCAAATCCCTGCCGAGCAGATTCTGTTCGTGGGCAACTCGTGGGAGCATGATGTGCAGGGCGCGCTGAACGCCGGCTGGCAAGCCGTGTGGCTCAACCGAGAAGGCACAGAACCTCCCACAAGTGAACCCGTGCCGACCATCCAGAGCCTCTATGAACTCCTCCAGTGGCTTTGAGAAGCGACTGCCGATGGAGCCGTGCCGAGAACCCGTGCCCAACCCCGCTCCGTAAACAGAGAGAAGAGCCTATCGCGTCATGCTGAGCGCCAGCGAATGTCATGCTGAACGAAGTGAAGCATCTAAGACCCTTCGCCTTTGCTGGGAGCGACGAAAGAACACTCAAAACAGCGACGCCCCACCCCGTCATGCTGAACGCCCCACCCCGTCATGCTGAACGCCCCACCCCGTCATGCTGAGCGCAGCGAAGCATCTCAACAAGACCCTTCGCCTTCGCTCAGGGTGACGAAGGAATGCTTGAGGCAGAGTGACGAAAAGGTACAATCCGTTCAGCACGATGGCGTACCGAACGATTATTGAGCCGTTCCGTATCAAGGCGGTGGAGCCGATTCGGCTCACTACGCCCGAAGAGCGCGACCAAATCCTCCAGCGCGCCCACTACAACCTCTTTCTGGTCTCTGCCGACGATGTGATGATTGACCTGCTCACCGATTCGGGCACCTCTGCGATGAGCGCGGAGCAGTGGGCAGGGGTTATGCGGGGCGACGAGTCATACGCGGGAAGCCGAAGCTTCGCCTTCTTTGAGCAGACGGTGCGCGAGATTTTCGGGTTTCGGCATGTAATCCCCGTTCATCAGGGGCGTGCTGCCGAGCGTATCCTGTTCGCCCTGCTCTGCAAGCCGGGCTGTGTCATCCCCAACAACACCCATTTCGACACGACCCGCGCCAACATTGAGTATCGGGGCGGGCAAGCGGTGGACCTGCCCTGCGCCGAGTCGCGCCAGACCGACGCTCCCCATCCGTTCAAAGGCAACATGGATGTCGAGGGGCTGGAACGCCTCATCCACGAGGTCGGTGCGGAACGAATCCCTCTGGTGATGATGACCGTCACGAACAACTCGGGGGGCGGTCAGCCGGTGTCTATGGCGAACATCCGTGCGGTAAGCGCGCTCTGTCGGAGGCACGGGATTCCCTTTTATATTGACGCCTGCCGATTCGCCGAAAACGCTTACTTTATCAAACACCGCGAACCGGGCTATGCCGACAAGTCGGTACGCGAGATAGCCCGAGAGATGTTCTCTTACGCTGACGGTTGCACGATGTCGGCGAAGAAGGATGGGTTGGCGAACATCGGGGGCTTCCTCTGTACCAACGACGACACGCTCGCCCAGCTGGAGAAGGAACTGCTCATCCTAACGGAGGGGTTCCCAACTTATGGCGGGCTGGCTGGGCGCGACCTAGAGGCGATGGCTATCGGCTTGCAAGAGGTGCTGGATGAACACTACTTGGAGTACCGTATCGCTTCGGTTCGGTATCTGGGTGAGCATATTGCCCGCGAGGGCGTGCCGATTGTCCAGCCTCCTGGCG